>JAGOCU010000356.1 GCA_017998555.1 Thermoflexales bacterium | reverse complement strand
TCCGCGCCCAGCGAGCGGGCCGCGCCGATGGCGATTGGAGCCATGATGACCGCCACCACCTGAGCCGAGAGCGCCTGCGAGAGCAGCAGGGTGATCACAAGCAGGCCCGCGGCCACGGCCAACGGTCCAAAGCCAGACAATGCCCCGACCACGAGCCGTCCGGCTTCGGCCCCCAGTCCGGTCCGGATCATGCCGATGCTGAGCGGCAGCATGCCGGCCACGACAAAGATGACCCGCCAATCGATGGCGCGATAGGCCTCCTCCATCGAGATGCGGCGGGTAAGCACGGTCGCCAGAAAGCCAAGCATCATCGCTTCCGTGGGCGGCAGCCAGCCCACGGCAGCCACCAGCAGCGTTGCGGCAAAGATGAAGGCCGACAAAGCGGCGCCCGCGGGATTCAGCCGTTCGGGCTGCTCTGAACGCAGCACCAGCAATTCCGAATCCCGGCGAAGCAGGCCCAGGCTGCGCGGCCCGGCGTGGATCAGCAGCGCGTCGCCGTGCTGTAGGGCAAGATTCGCGACGTCGGTGCGCACGCTTCGGCCGCCATGCCAGATGGCGACGACATTCGCCTCGTAGCGCCCGCGAAATCCGAGTTCACGCAAGGTCTGGCCCACATAGCGGGAACGTGGGGGAAGCACAACTTCGATCCAGGAGGGCCCGCCCGCCTCCAGTTCGGCCAACGCCTGGTCGGGCGACTCGACAACGATGCCGGGCCCGGCCACCTGACTCGTGCGTTCCGCCCGGCCCACCACCACGAGCGCATCACCGCTCCGGACCGCCTCATCCGGCCCGGGCGTCCAGATAAACCGCCCGCGGCGTTGAATCGCCATCACGGTCAGCCCCAGGCGGGACCCAAGCTCCGATTGACCCAGGGTCTTTCCCACGATCGCGGCTTCCGGGCCGACCCGGAACTGGACCACCCGCTCGCGCAGCGCGTACTGCACGGTCAATTCGGGCTTGGGCTCAGGCGCCGCAAGGGCATCGACATCGCTCAACCTCGACAGCAGGCGCCGCCCGACCGTCACCATATACAAGATTCCCGCCACGACGATGGGCAACCCCACCAGCACAAAGTCAAGCAGGCCGTACGGCCGGTAGCCTGCTTCCTGCAGCGCGGCGCTGACCACCAGGTTCCCGGTTGTCAACAACGTGGCCATACCGCCCAGGCAGGTCGCAAACGCAAGCGGCATCATGAGCCGGGCCGGCGGGACCCTTGCCCGCGCCGCCGCGTCACTGACCGGCGGCAGCAAGACCGCCGCGGCCGCGACGTTATTCATGAACAGGGACAGAAAGGCGCCGCCAACCATCGTTCCGACAAGCAGGCGGGTTTCGTCACCTCTCCCAAGCCGCGACAACGCCGACGTAATCAGTCGCGTCGCGCCGCGCTGGGTCAATCCCTGGGTGATGGCAAAGAGCGCAATCAGGGTCAGTACGGCCGGATGGCTGAATCCGGACAAGGATTCCTCGGGTGTGACGACCCCGGTCAAGCCCAGGGCCAGGGCCACACCCAACGCGATAACGTCCGGGCGCAGGCGATTGGCCAGCAGCAGGACGACCGCCGCGATCAGGATGATGCCAAGCGTGATCATGCGAAGCGACATTCTATGCCTTCTGTGGTTCTCCCGCTACAATCGCCCGGCATGGACTTGATCATCTTTGCCACGCCCTTCTTCAGCGAGAACGCCCAACGCTTTCTCAGCGTCTTCGCCGAACTGCCCATCCGTCTGGCGGTGATCAGCCAGGATCCGCAGGAAGTCCTGCCCGCGGCGCTGCGCGAGCGCTTTGTTGGACATTGGCGGGTGGCCGACGCGCTCAGCCCAAGCCAGGTGACCTGGGCGGTGAGCGAACTGGCCCGCCAGCACGGGCGCGTGCGCCGCCTGATCGCGGCAAGCGAGCAGATGCAGGACGCGGTCGCGGCGGCGCGCGAGAAGCTCGGGATCGAAGGGATGCGGCCTGAGACCACCCGCAACTTCCGGGACAAGGCCCGGATGAAATTCCTGTTTCGTCAGGCCGGCGTGCCATGCGCGAAATATCAGTGCGTTGTGGCCGAGGACGAGGCCTATCGTTTTGCCGAGGCAACCGGATACCCCCTGATCATCAAGCCGCTCGACGGCGCGGCATCCCAGGCGACCTTCAAAATCGACAACCCGAGCATGCTCCGGGATGTGGTGCGGGCCAGCGGACCCAGCCCGGCGAATCCACTTCAGCTTGAGGAGTTCGTCACCGGCGAAGAGCATTCATTTGAAACGGTCTCAATCCAGGGCAAACCAGTCTGGCATTCGCTGACGCGTTATCTCCCCACCCCGCTTGACGCCATGCGCAATCCATGGATTCAGTGGCGGGTGATTTTGCCGCGCGAGATCGACACACCCCAGTATGACGATATCCGGTCTGTGGGCCCGCAGGCGCTGCGGGCGCTCGGGATGGGCACCGGCCTGACCCACATGGAATGGTTCCGGCGCCAGGACGGCAGTCTGGCCATCTCGGAGGTCGCCGCCCGCCCGCCGGGCGCGCAGATCGTCACACTGATGTCGCGCGCCCATGATTTCGACTTCTACGCGGCCTGGGCCAGACTGATGGTCTTCGATGAGTTCACCCCGCCGCCCGCGCGGAACTACGCCGCCGGCGCGGCCTTTCTGCGTGGGCTCGGCGCGGGCCGGGTGCGCGCCACACACGGCCTCGACGCGGTCCTGGCCGAGCTCGGTGACTTGATCACCGACGTTGGACGGCCCAGGATCGGCCAGGAGCAGTCGCGCAGTTACGAGGGCGAGGGCTATGTCGTCGTCCGCCACCCAGAGACGCGCGTCGTTGAGGACGCGCTGCTCAAGATCGTTTCGAGCGTGCGGGTCGAACTTGTCGCGTGACGTTCCCTCGGAAACCAAGTGCCCCGGCTTCGCCGGGGCACTTGGTTTCCGACTATTTTTGGAGAAGCGAGATCGCGACCATCAGGAAGTTGTAGAGGAAATGGGTGAGCACGCAGATCAGGGTGCTCCCCGTCCAGCGCCGAACGAGAGCCAGGACCAACCCAAGCAGGAGCACCAGCGCGGTCGCCGGACTAAGCAGGTATTGGCTGTGCAGCAGGGCGAACAGCAGCGTCGGAAGCACGATGCCGAGTTTGGGCTGCAGGGCGCCCCGAAAGAGCGTCTCTTCGCTGATGCCGGCGATGCCGCCGATCGCGAAGGCGGCCAGCAACCCGGAGCCGGTCAGGCCTCCCAAGACCGCGTTGCCGAGCTTGCCGATCTCCTCATAGCCGCGCGGATCGAGCGCCAGCCA
>JAGOCU010000355.1 GCA_017998555.1 Thermoflexales bacterium | reverse complement strand
TTTCGGCAGCTTCAACATGGGCTACGCCGCGACATTGACGGTCGTCTTGTTCGCCGTCATCCTCGTCATCACCATCGTCCAATTGCGCTTTCTGCAGCGGAGGTTTGACTACTGATGGCCCAGCTCACGCAACCCCGCCCCATGGCCCGCGCGCGCCAAATTGATCTTCCCCAGATCCTGGCCTACGCGCTGCTCACCCTCGGCGCGGTGACGATGGTCGTCCCGTTCTTCTGGATGATCAGCACCTCGATGAAGACGGTGGCGGAGATCCTCAAGCCCCAGTTCTTCCCCAGCGCGCCGACCCTCGACAACTACGTCACGGTGATGACCCGCACGCTGTTCCCGACCTGGTATCTCAACAGCCTGCTGGCCGCCACGGCGAGCACGCTGAGTGTGGCTTTCTTTGACAGCCTGGTCGGCTACGTCTTCGCCAAGTTCGAGTTTCCGCTCAAGAAAGTCTTCTTTGTGCTGGTTCTAATGACGCTGATGGTCCCCACCGAAATGCTCGTGATTCCGTGGTACATCATGGCGGTCGGGGTCAAGCTGCAGGACAGCCTGCTCGGGATCGTCTTCCCCGGCCTGGTGACGGCCACCGGGGTGTTCCTGATGCGGCAGTCCTTTTTCGCCGTGCCGGATGAATTGATCGACGCCGCCCGCATCGACGGCATGCACGAGTTTGGGATCTTCACCACCATCGCCTGGCCGCTGGTCAAATCGGCCGTGGCGGCGGTGTGCATCTTCAACTTCCTGGGCAACTGGAATGCCTTTATCTGGCCGCTCATCGTGACCTCGAAGCGAGCGACGATGACCCTGCCGATTGGGCTGTCGTTCTTCTCGGGCGAGGCCGGCTCGGACTGGCATCTGATCATGACCGGGGCGACGATCGCGACCGTGCCGTTGCTGATCGTGTTCCTCTTCTTCCAGCGCCAGATCATCAAGGGCATCGCCCTGACGGGGATCAAGGCATGAGCGGCCAGGCATTTCCCCATCCGATCTATCGGCGGATCGTGCTCGAGCCGGCGTATGCCGATGCCAGCGCGTATCTGTTCGGGCCGATGCTGGCGGCCAATCGCGCCCATGTGCGCATGCTGGCGAAGCAGGCGATCATCACCTCGGACTGCGCCGACAGCATCCTGGCTGCGCTCGATCAGATCGAGACGGCTGGTCTGGCCGCCCTGCCGTATCGGCCCGGGGTGGAGGACCTGTTTTTTGCGGTCGAGGGCCGGGTGATCGAAATCGCGGGCGCCGAGTGCGGCGGCAATCTGCAAATCGCGCGCAGCCGGAATGATCTGGGCGCGGCCCTGGGCCGAATGGCCCTGCGGGAGCTGCAGCAGTCCCTCATCGACGATCAGATCGCGCTGCGCCGGCAGATCCTCGCCCAGGCGCGTTTGAACCTGGACGCGCTGATGCCGGGGCACACCCACACCCAGCCCGCCCAACCGACGACCTTCGCCCACTACCTGATGGCCGTCGCCAGCGCGCTCGGGCGCGACACCCAGCGCCTGCGCCAGGCCCGCGCGGTGACGAATCTCAGTCCGTTGGGCGCGGCGGCGTTCACGACGACGGGATTTCCGATCGATCGGGCCTTCATCGCTGATGCCCTTGCGTTTGACGGGCTGGTCCTCAACGCCCACGACGCCATCGGGGCGGCCGACCACTACCTGCAGACCGCCGGCGCGCTGCAGATCATGGCCTCGACCCTGACCCGCTTCTGCCACGACCTGCTGATCATGGCCACCCAGGAAGTCGGGGCCATCGTCGTCGACGACAGCTTTATCCAGATCAGCTCGATCATGCCCCAGAAGCGCAACCCGGTGGCGCTCGAGCACGTCCGGTCGCGCCTGGCCAACGTGTATGGCCAGGCCCAGACCGTCTTCACCCAGGCCCACAACGTGTTCTATGGCGACACCCAGGATATCGAGGACGAAATGCTCGCCCCGTTGTTCCGGATGTGCGAGACCGCCCGGGATTGCCTGCAATTGCTGGCGGCCGTGGTCGAGACGATGACGTTCCGGCGCGAGCGCCTGGCGGCCCGGGCCGCGGCCGGATTCACCACGGCGACCGAGCTGGCCGACGCGCTGACCCGCGAGAAGGGGCTGCCGTTCCGCTCGGCCCATCGGATCGTGTCGCGGGTGGTCCGACGGGCCATCGCGGAGGGCGTCCCGCCCGAAGGCGTGACTGCGGCGATGGCGCAGAGCGCTGCAGCCGAGGATGGGATGACGTTGGACATCGATGACGCCTGGGTCCAGCGCGCGCTGGATCCGGCCCGCTTTGTGGCCATACGCAACATCCCGGGCGGGGTCGGCCCCGCAGCGGCCCGGGCCATGCTGGCGGAGCTCGAGGCTCAATTGGTCTAGGCGCGCTACCGGACTACCTCAGGTTTTCACCACAAAGGCACAAAGACACCAAGGGATTAATTTGATACCTTTGTGCCTTTGTGTCTTTGTGGTGAAAAGTTAAGGTGATCGGCCGAGCGCCGTCAACATATCCTCGGCAATTGCTCGCCGAGCTGCATCGTGATCACCCGGGTCCCGCCGATGGCGGTCCGGGCGACCAGCATGCCGGGCCGCTGATCGTTCACCGTGCCGATGATGGCCGCCCGCGCGCCGAACGGATGGGCCCGCATCGCGGCCAGCATGGCTTCCGCCTTCTCGCGGGCGACGATGGCGACCAGCTTGCCTTCGTTCGCCACGTAAATCGGATCCATCCCCAGCAGGTCGCAGGCTGCCTGGACCTCGGGATTGACCGGCAGCGCGCGCTCGTCCAACGTAATGCCGACCCGCGATGATCGGGCGATCTCATTTAAGGTCGAGGCCATCCCGCCCCGGGTCGGATCGCGCAGGACATGCACCGCGGCCGGGTCGACGGCCAGCAGGGCCTGGACCAGCCCGTTGAGCGGCGCGCTGTCGCTCTCGATCACCGTGTCGAACTCCAGCCCCTCGCGCACGCTCATGATCGCCATGCCGTGATCGCCAATGGTGCCGCTGACGAGGACAACATCGCCGGGCCGGGCCCGGCTGGGGCCGATGCTCACCCCGTCCGGGACCAATCCAATGCCGGAGGTGTTGATGAACATCTCGTCGCCGTGACCCCGGTCGACGACCTTGGTGTCGCCGGTCACGATCTGGACCCCGGCCGCGCGGGCCGCCGTGGCCATGCGCTCGATCACCTCGCCCAGCTTGCTCATCGCCAGGCCCTCTTCGAGGATGAAGCCGGCGGTGAGATACAGCGGGGCCGCCCCGCACATGGCCAGGTCGTTGACCGTGCCGTTGACGGCCA
>JAGOCU010000354.1 GCA_017998555.1 Thermoflexales bacterium | reverse complement strand
TGATGGCGTGTTTGCCCTCGGACACAGGCACCCGAACCGTGATGATGTCCTTTTTCCGTGAGACGGCGCCGCGAACCTTCTTGCCGTTCTTCAAGACTGAAACGGGGATTTTCCGGTCCGTCTTCACGGGCACCTTGAAGGCGATGCTCACTGACAACGGCCGGATGGGCGAGGCTTGTCCGGCCAACGCTCGCCCGCCCCCCGTCGCCGGCGCGGGCGCAGACTCGGCGGGTTTTTGCGGTGCGTCGGTGTTCGGACCCGGGGCGGTGTCGGAGTCTCCTCCTCCTCCGCCGCCGCCGTACCCGAAGCCTGAAATGGACGAAGGGTCAGCGTCTTCATCCGAATCCCGCGCCGGATTCACCGTAATGAACACCGGCGCGCTTTTCGCGCCATCCCCCTCGGCCAGGATCTTGAAACGGTTCTCGCCGGGTTCGAGATCAAGCCGCAATGCCGGAAACACCCGTGGCCCTGAACTGGCCGTCCGGTCATCGAAGACGATGTGATCATTTCGAAGCACCCAGACCCGTCGAACGCGCTGCGTCCCGGCGGGCCTGACCTCGACGTTGAGTTCGACATACCGCTCGCCGGTTCGAATGACCGGCTCGTCGTGGCACTCGACAACCGGCGGCAGGTTGCCGGCCAGATCAGGCAGCGTCATACCCAGTGAGGCGAGCGCGCGCTGCTCGCTGCCGGTCTCCAAAATGGCTCGGATGACGCCGGGCCGGTACAGCAGCGACACAAACCGATCGGCGCACACGAACTGGGCCTCTTGGTCGTCACCCTGATTGGCCTGAAAACCGAGATAGGCGTCGCCGCCGGCACTGGCATCGTAGAAGTTGCTTTCGCTCCAGATCACCCATTCGCCATCGGCGGCCACAAACAGGTTCAGGGCCGGCCGCAACGGCGTCTCGTCGGCGGCTTCCACGTCGGGCAGATACCACAGCCGGGCGACCTGATCGTAGCCACCGGTGACCAGCCAATCACCGCTCGCGGCATGATCGAAGATCTGAGATTGATGGCCGCGCAGAAATCTGCCGGGAAGTTGCGCGATGTCGTTGGAGACGCGCACCCGCCGGACGGCGCCGTCACGATCGCCGGTCAAAATGGAGCCGGCCGGTGAAAATCCATAGGTCGCCGCAAAGTACCACGGTTCGTCAGGTGTCCCCGTGACCGGCTGGTCGCTCGGTTCAAGAAACAGGTTCGAGCCGCGGTCCGCTTTCAGCGCCAGCCTGAGGTTGTCCCGGGACGTTACGGCTCGGGCGAAGATCGATGACGGAGGCAGCGGGGCGACGCCGAGATCATCGAGATCCACCACGATCTCGAGAGGGCCGGGCGCGGCCGCATCGCCCGGAGGCGGGGGCTGGAAGCCAAGGGCGACCTTGCGCTCGGCTGAGATGCCCACGGCGTAGATCGTGCGACCGGCGCTCTTGATCGACCGGAAGAATTCGCCGTCGGGGCCGGCTGGCTTCCAGAAGTGAATGTCATTGCCAGGACCACCGGCGCTGATCGCAGTTCCGTCCGGCAGGCAGGCCACGGCGCGCGCAGCGCCGCCATGGCCGGCGTAGGCGCATCGCTGGGCGGGCGGTCCCGTCACATCAAAAACCCGGACTTTCGCTCCAGGCTTATCCGAGTTGGTGCCGACCAACAGCGTCGTGTCATCAAAAAACGCCAGGCCGGCCGGCGGATCCTCGAGCTTGAGCGGCGCCCCCACAGGGTTCAGGTCGAGATCAAAAATCGAAAGGGTCTGGCTGTTGACGCCCGTCACCGCAATCCGCTCGCCACTGGCGGCCAGTCTGGCTGGATTGTCGTTGTCGGGCAGGCTGATGGACTTCAGCATGCTGACGCCCGACGTCGTGAGTTCGCATAACGAGACACCCCCACCCATCTCCCACGCGCCAATCGCCAGGCGCGTGACGCCGCCGGCCATCCAGGTCTGGACATGACGCGGCTCGCCCGGTATCGCGCCGCCTGTGACGAGCGGGACAGGGTTCTTTCCGGCCAGGAGCATCGCCGTGTCGAACAAGCGAACTGTCCGTGAGGGATGATCGACCGTGAGCAGCCCCGCCCCGCCGGCGACGAATTGCATGTCAGAAATCCAACCCAGACCTGCATGGCTCATGATCTGATTGCCGTTGTCCAGACTGAAGATGCGCAGCGTGCAGGCGAGATGCTGCTCGTTCCAATGGCCGCCCTCGACATTTCGCGTCGTGATGAAGATCAGGCCATTGTTCGGATGAATGGCCATGCGCGACAACTCGCCGATCCGTCCAGGCCCGATCTGCCACAGCAGCGACCTCACCGGGCTGTTGCGAGCCGCCCGCCACACCCGGACCGTCTTGTCCTTGCCGCCAGTGACGAGTAGCCGGCCATCGGACGTCACGAGCATGTTGTCGATCACGCCGGCATGCGAGCCCGCCTCGATGCGTAGAAAGATGTCAGATGCGGTAATTCCGGTCATTGAAGCTCCCAGCCCGCAAGTTGAACGCGGGCCTGGCCGAATTATGACTGGAATAGCGCCCAGCGCAACGCCGAAAAACGTCCTGACCTGTCAGGTTATCCCGGCGGCGAAGCGACCTGTCAGGTCACCTCCATCCGCGAAGGACCTGACAGGTCGGGTAGTTTTCGCTAAAGCGCGGGGAACACCACCGTGAACGCGCTGCCTTCGCCGGGCACACTGTCGGCCGAGATACGCCCGCCCTGGGCTTCGGCGAGCTGCCGCGCGATGGCCAGCCCCAGGCCCAGGCCATTCGGATTGCGGGCCAGGTCGCCCGCCTGATACGGCTCAAATATGACGGGCAGAACATCCGGCGCAACGCCCGAGCCATTGTCGCGAACTGTCAACGCGACCTCGACGCCCACGCGCCGGAGCTGGATCCCGATCGTGCCCCCTGCTTGGGTGAACTTCGTCGCGTTGTCGATCAGGACAATCAGAATCTGGGTGATCGCATCCCGGTTTCCGTTGACCAGCGCGTCCTCGCCCGCATCCACCAACAGCCGGCGATCTCGGGCGATCATCCGCGCTTTGCGCGCCACGTCAAAGACGATGTCGCGCACCTGCACCGGCTCGAGCCGCAAACCGTGCGGACCGGTGGCCCGCGACATCGCCGACAATTCGTTCACCAGCCGGGTCAATCGCTCCGCTTCGTCGATGGCATCCCGCAAAATCTCGGTGCGATCGGGATCGGGAACACTCGCCCCGCGCTGCAGAAGGCCAAGATTGCCCCGGATGGTCGTCAACGGCGCGCGCAGCTCATGCGAGACCTGGGCAAAGAAGCGCTGCTGCGCCG
>JAGOCU010000353.1 GCA_017998555.1 Thermoflexales bacterium | reverse complement strand
GGTTCGCGCTTTGGCCAGCCGCTCGCACGCGACTTTTCAGGCGCGCGCATCGCCTGGGCGGGCGACCTGGGTCTGCCTTTCGACCCCGAGGTGTTGCGGGTGGTCGATGCGCGGCGCGCGACCTTCGAGGCGCTCGGGGGGGTGGTCGAGGATGCCCGCCCGGACCTCGGCGCGGCCGACGCGATCTTCAAGACCCTCAGAGCGTGGAGTTTTTACGCTGGGCAGGCCGACAACCTGCTCCAGCGGCGCGACCAGCTTAAGCGCACGATCATCGACAACGCCGAAGCGGGCGCGCGGCTGAGCGGAGCGGAGGTCGCCCAGGCCGAGATCGCCCGGACGCAGCTCTTTTTGCGGGTCACGGAGTTCATGCGCCATTACGATTTCATCGTGCTCCCGACCGTGCAGGTGCCGCCCTTCGAGGTGACCCTGGAGTACCCGACCGAGATCAACGGCGCGCCGATGGGGTCGTACATCGACTGGATGCGCTCGTGCTACTACATCTCCACGATTGGCAATCCTGCGCTGTCGGTCCCGGCCGGGTTCACCCAGTCAGGCCTGCCGGTTGGATTGCAGATCGTCGGGCGCCATCACGATGATTGGGGCGTGTTGCAGCTTGGACACGCTTATGAGGCTGCAACCGAACGATGGAAGCTGCGGCCTCAGTTCGCCCTTGAAGCCAGCCAGAAGTGATTGGCGGGGTCGCAACGCCAGCTAGAATGAATCACCAAATGAAAAAGCTGTCGATCCGCAGGTCTGGCCGCATCGCGCTTGCGGCTGTTCTGGCAGCCCTGCTCCTGGGGGGCGGGCTGGCCTTTGTCAGCCTGAGCGCCCTGCCCCAGATCGGCGCCCAGGGGGCCGACGTCCTGCGCAAGATCTTCGGTGATCGGGCGGTCGCCCAACTCGAAACCTTTGTCTACACGACTGAGGACCAGATCGAGCAGGCGCTCTACAAACTGGGGTTGAAGCGCGTCGATGCGCCATGGGTGAGCGCGACCCCGATCGTCGTGGCTGAAACACCCATCGAAACGACCTCACCCGCTTCTGTTCCGAATCTGACCGGCGCCACCGCGGCCACACCGATCAATCCGATGCATGCCGAGCCCACGGCGACGGCGCCGCCGCGCGTCTTCACCCCGCCCGCCATCACGCCCTTTACCAAGCGCGTCGACGAAGGCAAGTGGGAGCCCTACATCCTGGATGCGCGCGGCCGGGCGATTGCATATCGGGCTTTTGTCTATCCCGACCCGCTGCGTCCATATGTCGGGGTTGGGATCGTTGCCATCGACCTGGTGAACGCCCGGCTCGGATTCGTGGTCGGGACCGAAGAGCCGGTCTCAAATGCGGTCATCACACGCACGGGCAAGATCCCCAACGGCGATTTCGCCCCAGGGAAGCTCTTCGCGGTTTTCAACGGCGGGTTCAAGACCCAGCACGGGCGCTACGGGGCCTACGCCGGCGGCAAGGAACTGGTGCCGCCGCGCGAGGGCATGGCCACCGTGGCCGTGGACAAGGATGGCTCGCTCAGAATTGGGCAATGGGGTGACCCGGGTCTGGTCAGGCCCGACACGGTTGCCTGGCGGCAGAATGGACCGCCGGTTGTGCGGAATGGCGGCATCAACCCGCTCACCAACGACAACTCGGCCAGCAACTGGGGGGCGAACATCGACGGCGCGGTGGCGGTCTGGCGCTCGGGCATGGGTCTGAGCCAGGACGGAAACACCCTTCTCTACGTTGCTGGCAACGATCTGGTGGCGTCGACCCTTGCCAAATCGCTCAAGGCTGCCGGCGCGTACAACGCGATGCAGCTCGACATCAACAACTTCTGGGTGCAGTTCTGCGCGGTGCGGGCGGATGGCACGACGCTCAAGCCCGAGCCGTTGTTCGACAACATGAAGGCCCAGCAGCCCGATCGCTATCTCAAGGCCTATACCCGGGACTTTTTCTACATCAGCGCGCGGCAGTAGCCGCGGTCGCTTGACCTCCAGCCGTTGTTGGTCTGATGCGACACCCCCCAGCGGAGCTGGGGGGTGTCGCATCAGAAACAAGCCATGAATATCCAAACGTTTGACCAATACCTGACCGACAACCACGATCGCCTGCTCGAGGACTACAAGGATTTTCTGCGCCAGCCCAGCGTGGCGGCGACCGGCGAAGGGATGACCGAGATGGCGGCCCTGGTCGCCCGGCGTCTGGCAACGCTCGGCGCGGCGGTCCAGATCGTGCCGACGGAGGCGGGCGCGCCACCAGTGGTGTGGGCGGAGATCGGCGAGGGCGACAAAACCCTCTTGATCTACAACCACTACGACGTGCAACCGGTCGAGCCCCTCGAATTATGGGAGAGCCCGCCCTTTGAGCCCACCATCCGGGACGGCAAGATCTACGCCCGCGGCGCAGCCGACGATAAGGGCGAACTCGTCACGCGCATCCACGCGATCGAAGCCTGGCTCAAGACCCAGGGCCCCCTGCCATTCAAGATCAAGTGGCTGATCGAAGGCGAGGAGGAGATCAGCAGCCCTCATCTGCACAGTTGGATCGAGAAACATCGCGACTGGCTGGTCGGCGCTGACGGATGCCTGTGGGAATTCGGCGGCTTTGACGATCAGGGCCGCTTTGAGCTGACCATGGGTGTGAAGGGCATCTGCTACGTCGAGTTGCACGTCCAGGGGGTCAGCCACGATCTGCATTCGTCGCTGGCCGCCATCGCCCCCAACGCGGCCTGGCGCCTGGCCTGGGCGCTGAACACGATCAAGGGGCCCGACGAGCGCATCCTGATCGATGGCTACTATGACCACGTCCGGGCGCTGTCGCCGGCCGAGGAAACGATCCTGCGTGAGATGCCATTCGGACCTGAGCAGGAAGCCACCCTCAAGCAGAAGTGGGCGGTCGACGGCTTTGTGACCGGGGTGACCGGTTATGAGGCGGTCAAGCGGCTGTTCTTTCAGCCGACCGCGACGATCTGCGGCATCACAACCGGCTGGCAGGGCACGGGGCCAAAGACAGTGCTCCCGGCCAAAGCCATGGCCAAGATTGACTTCCGGCTGGTCCCGAACCTGACCCCCGAGATCGTCGTCGACCTGCTTCGCAAGCACCTCGACGCGCGCGGGTTCAACGATGTCGAGATCAAGCTGCTGGGCGGATACCGATCCGAGCTGTCGGACGTCAACGCCGCGATCGTCCACGCCTGCGCGCGGGCGGCCGAACGCACGTACGGGCAGAAGCCGGTCAAGGTCCTGCTCAGCCCGGGCTCGGGCCCGATGTGGTCGCTGTCATCGTTCATCGGCGGGGTGCC
>JAGOCU010000352.1 GCA_017998555.1 Thermoflexales bacterium | reverse complement strand
GACGACACGCCGACGAAGATGCCCTCTTCCTTGGCCGCGCGCTGGGCCCAGGCGTAGGCCTCGTCCTTGGTGACCTGGATCACGCCGTCCAGAATAGCGGTATGCAGGTTGACCGGCACGAAGCCGGCCCCGATTCCCTGGATCGGGTGCGGGCCGGGCGCGCCGCCGCTGATGACCGGCGAGGCGGTCGGCTCAACCGCGAAGACCTTGAGCTTCGGCATCGCCGGCTTGAGGATCTCGGCCACCCCGGTGATGTGCCCGCCGGTCCCCACCCCGGTGATGAGGTAGTCCAGCCCTTCCGGGAAGTCGGCCAGGATCTCGCGGGCCGTCGTGCGCTGATGGACATCGATGTTGGCCGGGTTGTCGAACTGCGACGGCATCCACGCGTTGGGCGTGGACGCGACCAGCTCGGTCGCCTTGGCGATGGCGCCCTTCATCCCCTTCTCGCGCGGGGTGAGTTCAAACGTTGCGCCATAGGCCGACATCAGCTTGCGCCGCTCGATCGACATCGACTCGGGCATGACCAGGATGAGCTGATAGCCCTTGACCGCGCAGACCATGGCCAAACCGATGCCGGTATTGCCCGAGGTCGGCTCGATGACGACGGTGCCGGGCTTGAGCACGCCGCGCTTCTCGGCGTCCTCGATCATCGACAGCGCAATCCGGTCCTTGATGCTGCCGCCCGGGTTGGCCCGCTCGAGCTTCATGTAGACTGTGTGAGCGGACCCAAACAGCCGGTTGAGGCGGACGTGCGGCGTATTGCCAATCGTGTCGAGAATTGAGTTTGCCTTCATTTTGGTTTTCCTTCTTCAACCAGACGACTGCGCGTGCGCGCGTCCCCCTGGTGATACACAAGCGAATGGGGCGGCACGCTGTCGATCACCCACACGTTGCCGCCGATGATGCTGTCGTCGCCGATGACGGTGTCGCCGCCCAGGATCGAGGCGTTGGCGTAGATGATGACGTTGTTGCCGATGGTGGGATGGCGCTTCGAGCTGGCCAGCTCCTTGCTCACGCTCAACGCGCCGAGGGTGACCCCCTGATACAGCTTGACGTGCTCGCCGATCTCGGCGGTCTCGCCGATGACGATGCCGGTCCCGTGATCGATACAGAACGAATCGCCGATGGTCGCCCCGGGGTGGATATCGATCCCGGTCCGCTGATGGGCGACTTCGGCGCACAGGCGGGGCAGAATTGGCACGCCGGCCAGGTGAAACTCGTGGGCGATCCGATGGGTGGCGATCGCCTGCAGCCCGGGATACGCCATCACCACTTCGGTCAGGCTGCGGGCGGCCGGGTCGCCGTCGTAGATGGCCTGGGCGTCCTTCCACAGCCGTTCGGCGATGGCGGGGAGTTTGTCAAAGAAGAAGCAGCGGGTGAGCGCCTGGGCCCGGGCCGGGTCGAAGTCGGGCAGGGTCGACAGCAGCTCGCACAGCAGGCCCATGGCCCGCTCGAGGTTGCAGCGCATGTCATCGGCCGTGCAGGGCTCGGTGTTCCCGACCATCTGCGGAAAGACCAGGTCGAGGGTCTCATCCAGAAAACGCTCGGCCTGCAGGCGCGATGGCAGGCCGCGGGTGTTGATGTGCTGGAGGTCCACCAGGCGCTGCGTCACGCGGAGAAAGGCATCATCGTGCGGCATCAATGTGGACAAGTCTCCATTTGTTGCTGAGAAATTCATGATAACGACGTGATCGGGGCGGGTGGCCGGGCCCCCGGTGAATGGCCGAGTGGCTAGTCCTATACTGGGCATGTCGCCGTGGAAAACGGCGATCGTGGAGCATAGTCTGATCAGCGTACGGCCGCCTTGAGGATCGTCACTCCCGCGCGGCGCCAACTTCCATGACGAGGGAGGCAATTCATGTTCATATCTGTTGCGCCTGACGCGCCCATCCTCAGAACCCCCGCGCCAGCGCGCGCGCACGGTGACATTCTCGTGGACGAGGATCGCTGCAAGGGCTGCGGCCTGTGCGTCGGCGTGTGTCCCAAGCACGTCATCGAACTCTCGGGGCGCTTCACGCCGCGCGGCTATCACCCGGCCGCGCTGATCACCTACTCCGCCGCCAATCCCCAGGAACGCTGCACCGGGTGCATGCTGTGTTCCACCATCTGCCCGGACGCCGCGATCACCGTGTATCGGTTGCAGCCGGCCCGGGCCTGAGCGTTCACGGAGCTTTCCATGACGAAAGAACTCTGGAAGGGCAACGAGGCCATCGCCGAGGCGTGCGTGCGCGGCGGGCTCGAGGCCTATTTCGGCTACCCCATCACCCCCCAGACTGAGCTGCTCGAGTATCTGAGCTGGCGCATGCCCGATCTGGGTCGCGCCTTTCTGCAGGCCGAGAGCGAGCTCGCGGCCATCAACATGGTTTACGGCGCCGCGGCCGCGGGCGCGCGGACGATGACCTCATCCTCCAGCCCGGGCGTGTCGCTGATGCAGGAAGGCCTGTCCTACATCGCGGCCAGCAATGTGCCGATGGTGATGGTCGACATGATGCGCGGCGGTCCCGGGCTGGGCAACCTTGCCCCGACCCAGGCCGACTACTTTCAGCTCGTCAAGGGCGGCGGGCACGGCGACTATCACCCCATCGTCCTCGCCCCGTCATCAGTGCAGGAGGCGGCCGACATGGCCTACGCCTCGTTTGACCTGGCCGACCGTTACCGGACCATCGTCATCATCGCCGCCGACGGCAACATCGGCCAGATGATGGAGCCGGTCGAGATGCCGGTCATGCGCGAGCGGGAACCGCGCGACCGGGGCTGGGAGCTGACCGGGAACGTTGGGCGTCCCCGGCGGGTCATCCACTCGCTGAACCTCTCGCCCGTGGAGATGGCCAAGATCAACGCCTTGATCCAGGACAAACAGCGCCTGATCGGGGCCAACGAGGTGCGCTACGCCGAGCGGTTTGCGGACGGCTGCGATCTGCTCGTGGTCGCGTTTGGCTCGGCCGCCCGGATCGCCCAGACCGCGGTTCGGCAGGCCCGCGAGGCCGGCCTGAACGTCGGGCTGTTCCGGCCCATCTCGCTCTACCCCTTCCCCTCCGAGCGGCTGGCCGCCCTGGGCGCGCGCACGCGCAAGATGCTGGTCTTCGAATTGAACGCCGGCCAGATGCTCGAGGATGTCCGGCTCGCGACGGGATCGTCGGTGCCGACCGACTTCTTCGGGAGGATGGGCGGCGTGATGCCGCTCCCAGACGAGGTGCTCGAGGCGATTCAGCAAGCGATGCCGGCCCCGCGAACCAACGGCGTCTACGCGCCCAAGCGGATCGCCCCTATCGGATTGAATTGACGGCGCGCTGCG
>JAGOCU010000351.1 GCA_017998555.1 Thermoflexales bacterium | reverse complement strand
TTTGACTACGTCGAATTCCTGGCCGAGTACGGCGACTACGACCTGCACGATCTGGAGAACTACGCCCGGGCGGTCGAGCTGTTCGACATGGCCTGCATCATCAAGCCCGATCAGCAGACCCAGGGCTGGGTGGCCCAGCGCGCGATCGGGGCGGGCTTTCAGGGCGTCAACTTCGTCGACTGCCGTTCGGCCGCCGACGTCGCCGGGTGCATCCGTCTCGTCAAGCCCGAGACGCCCGCCGATGGCGGGCTGCACGGCGTCGGCCCGCGCCGCTTCGCGTTGATGGGCGAGGCCGGCTCACCCGCCTATGTTCAGGCGCTCCGCGACGTCGTCGTGATGATCATGATCGAGAAGAAGGGGGCGGTCGAACATCTCGAGGAGATCCTTGAGGTGCCCGGGGTCGACATGATCCAATGGGGGGCCTACGACTACTCGATGAGCATCGGGCGGGCCGGCGAGCGGAACCATCCCGAGGTCAAGGCCGCCGAGAAGAAGGTCTTCGAGACGGCGCTGCGGATGGGCATCCCGCCCCGGGCCGAGATCAGCTCGCCCGATGACGCCCGGCGCTTCCTGGACATGGGCGTGCGCCACTTCTGCCTGGGGACGGAGATCAACATCCTGCACGACTTCCTCAAGAAGAACGGAGAGGAGCTGCGCAAGGTCGTGGCGGGGTAGGTTCTACAGAACGGGTTGTACCCAGTCGTCACTCGACTCAATCCCCCCTTTTGACGGGCCTGCCGGTTCGCCCGTCAAGTCGGACATCATTGAATCGGCGAAGCTGCCTCCCGGCGAAGACTGGCCATGGCCTTTTGGAGCGCCGCTCCCGCCGGTGCTCCGAAGCTGGCGAGCCGCGTCGGTTTCGGCCTGTTTGACCGTTCGGCCGATCTTCGTGGCGGTTGTCCCCGCTTCGCCGAGCGCGGCGATCAGACGCTGAACGGCCGGCAGCACCGACTCGCGCATCTCGGCATAGAAAGCGGTGGCGCCCGGGCCCACCCAATCACCGCCCTCGAGGGCGCTCATGGCCTGGGTGATGCTGCTTTGCATCTGCTTGATGGTGTCAGACTCTCCACTGAACCGCGTGGCGATGTTGTTAAGGAGATCGAAATCGGCGCGCACTTTTGGGGCTGGCATGTGTCTTCCTTGCGGCAGCGCCGCGCAACCTGGTTTGTCCGCTTCGGAGCGCTCAACGAAGACCGGAGCGATCCGGAACAGGGTGATTATCCGCACTGGCGGCATTTCCGGAAATAGCGCTTCCAAGAAACGCATGGCCCTTGCAAAGTCAGTTGCTCAGCGCCCAAAACGCCCCCACCCCGGTTTCGGGCCTGCAAAACAGGAGAACGGGAGAACGGGAGGGAAAATGCCTTCTCCCGTTCTCCCTTTCTCCTGTAAACGACCGTAGACAGCCGGCGACTGGCGCGTGTGGCACTGTTCAGGAATCCTGTCAGGCGACTTTGCAAGAGCCATGCCAAGAAACGTCAGAGTGTGTCAGCGTCATCCACATCGATGACGAGTTTGCCCCGGGCGCGGCCGTCGCCGAGGTAGCGCAGGGCGTCCGGCACCTGGCTTAGCGGATACCGCCTATCGATCATGGGGTTGAGGCTTCCCGTTTGAACAAGCTCGGCGGCCGCAATCAGGTCTGCGCGATTCGGCCGGACCATGAGCACGGCAACCCGCTTGCCCGTGGCCCTTCGGATTAAGGGCCCGAGGAACACGACCTGGAGCAGGGTGGCAGCGGACCCGCCCACCACATAGAGGCTGCCGCCGGGTCGCAGCGCCCTGGCATAGGCAAACGCCGAGCGATAGGCGACGAGGTCGAGGATGAAGTCGTAACGCTCACCGCCCGCGGTGTAGTCCTCGCGGGCGTAGTCGATGACGTGGTCGGCGCCCAGCCCGCGCATGAAATCGCGCTTGCCGGCGTTGTCCACCCCGGTTACTTCGGCCCCGGCGAGTTTGGCCAGTTGCAGCGCGAACGCGCCCGCCCCGCCGCCGGCGCCGTTGATCAGGACGCGGTGCCCAGGCTGAATCTGACCCTTGTCGCGAATCCCTTGCAAGGCGATGACCGCGGCCTGCGGGAGTGCGGCGGCCTGCGCAAAGGTCAGACCGGCCGGCTTCAAGGCCAGGGCGTTTCCCCGCGCGCAGACATACTCGGCAAACCCGCCGAGGCGTCCCAGGATGTCGCCAAATACCGCATCACCCGGCCGAAAATGGGTATGCGCCTTGCCAACGGATTCAACCCGTCCGGCAATGTCGGAGCCGAGGATGGGGCGACTCGGCCGGAATAGCCCGCCCAGACGGGCATACAGGGGTTCGCCGATCAACCCTTCCCAATCGGACCGATTGACCGACACCGCGTGAATCTTGATCAGAACTTCATCATCGGCCGGGACCGGCTTTGCGACTTCAGCGAGCTGGAGCGCTTCGGGCGGGCCGTAACGGGAATAGACAATTGCTTTCATCTTCCTCGATGGGGCAGCATGCCCTCGTCTCTGGAATACAGTGTTCTAGGGCTCGCCATAGCGACGCTTCACTTCGGTGACCGAAGCCGACACCATTTGCTCGAGCACGCCAAGGTCGATGTCGCTCAGCCGGCGGACATACAGGCAGGCCTTCCCCATTTTGTGCTTGCCCAGGCGGGCCAGAAGCGCGTCGCGGTCCGGATACTCCGGAGAGAAGTAAATGCTGATGTCGCCCTTGCGCGAGGCAAATCCGGCCAGGCAGGACTCGCCGCTGTGCCCGCTTTCGTAGGTGTAGTGATACAGGCCGTAGCCGACGATCGTCGGCCCCCACATACGCGGCTTGTGGCGAGTGACCTTGCGCATCAGTTTATCGATGATCGCGCAATCCGCGCGGCGCGCGGCGTCGGTGATCGAAGCAAGATGCTCCATCGCGTTGACATCGGTTTGTTTGGTCTTGTTCTCTGCCATGATTACCTCCAGTTTGCCCCGTCATGACGGGCTGTCGGAAGCGCCTGATCAAGGGAGTGCCGCGTGCGCTTAGCGCGGCCCGTGTGGTCATCGAGAACGATGATCTCCGGACGTTGAGGGTGGATGCGGACCGGGACGACCGCGCCCGCCGCCGGTACTCGATCAGACGTCAAATACTCCGCGATACTGACTTCATAGGCGTCTGCGACCGGGGGTGTCACGTTGAGTCGAATCTGATACTCGCGCCGAATTGGCCGCCAGGTGAACGATACCGAGGAACCCTGTTTCGCGTGCCACCCGGTCGGCGCAATGTCCAGCACCTGCGCGATGGCGGCCACGCCTCGCTCGCGCGCCACCTGGAACTCGGGAGGCGACGCTGCGCGC
>JAGOCU010000350.1 GCA_017998555.1 Thermoflexales bacterium | reverse complement strand
TCTTCGCCATCAGCGCGACCGACAGCCAATCGGAACTGCGATCCGCCGCCGAGGACATGGAGGCCAGTGCCGCCTGGGCGAAGCTTCAGGCCGAGCGCACGGCCTGGGCCGAGCGGCTGCCGGAGAACCTGGAGGACATCTTCCCGTGGCTGCTCGCCCAGGAGCAGGCGATGGTGCTGCATCTGCTGACCTTCGTCGTTGCGGTCACCGTCACGGGCATCTATGGCACCGAACCCGAGCGGCATAGCAACGAAGCGTTGGCGCGGGCCTTGGGGCTGGACATGACCCAATGGTGGACGGCCACGGGGGCTTCCTACTTCAACCACGTCTCCAAGGCACGTGTCCTCGAGGTCGTCACCGAGGCGGTCGATGCCAATGCTGCCAGCCCGCTGGCCGCGCTCAAAAAGGATGCCGTGGTGACGGGGGCGGAACAGACGGTGGCCGGCACGGGCTGGTTGCCCGCCTGCCTGCGCATCAACACCGCCCAGACCAAGCAGACCGAAGCGGCTGCGGACGACACGTGTAGGGTGCCCGTCGAGCCCGCCCTGACGGCTTGAGGCACGCCGCAATGCGATGCCGGGCGGCGCAATTGTTCCCGCCCAGCACCGCCTTGTCCGGACGCCGCTCACACCGGCACGGCCGCCCCGTCGTCATCGTCGCCATTCGGCTCGGGCGGGCGCCCGGCCGTCTTGCTGCGCAGAACAACGGACTGACCTAAATAGGCACCTGCGGCCCTTGCGCGCGCATGTCCCGCCAGTTGCGACACTGCCAGCCGCGCCGCCCGATCCAGTTCCGGTGATACCGGCCCGCCACCCCGGACCGGCGACGGCACCCCGGTGATATCTTCATAGGCATCATTCAACACCTCGTGGCGCAGGCCGTGACCTGTCGCGCCCCGCTTGCGCAGAGTGATGCCGAATTTCTCCAGGACGTAGTCCAGCCGCCGCAGGTTACGCTTCAAGTCCCGACGCGGGTCGCCCATGTGGGCGTCGCGACCGTCGACCACGCCTTGGGCAAACTCCAGCGCGGCCAGTTGCAGCGGATCGCCTAGAGGAATCCAGCGCACCCGGCCGCCCTTGCCCTTTACCCATGCATACCGATCCGCCTGCTGCTGGTTCTCTGGCAGCCCGGTCTCGCGGAACGGCATGACATGCAGGAACGGCCGGAACTGCACCGACTCCTTCCGCCGCAGTCCCAGGGCCGACATCAGCCGCAGCGACGCGCCGACACGGAGGTCGAACTTGCACACGTCGGCGATCACCGCATCGGCATCGATCCCCTGGGCGCTCCAGCTCTTGTCACGCTGGGCGGACTCGTGGCGCTGGTACTCCTCCAGGCTCAAACCGTAGTGGCCCGGCTTGCGCACGAAGCCGTGCTTGCCCATCCACATCGCCAGTCCGCGCAGGAAGCTCAGGTAGGTCTGGATCGTCGCCGGTGCCAGATGCGCCTGCTGCCAGACCTGCACCATGGCGTGGATGTGCTTCTGCCCGAGGTTGCGCGGGTCCGGCACGGTCTTGAAGCCCGCCTTCTGCTTCAGGTCGCGGAAGAAGCGCCGCAGAAACTGCGCGCGTTCCTGCCGCGTCTTGTGCGAGACGGTTTTCTCCAGCGCCGTGTGCTGGGTGTTGAAGAGTTTGATCAGGACCTCCAGCACCTTCAGCGGCGGCGCCTTGCCCGGCTGGTAGCGGGCGAGGATTTCCTGGGGGGTCTTTCCCGCCCAGCCCTGGGGGCGAGCGGGCTGCTGCTGGCTCGAGCGACCGGGGCTGGCAGGTTCCTGCTGCCGGCGGCGCGCAGTGTTGTGTGAGCTACGGCGAACAGTTTTACTGGGGACGACGTCCGACATGGTGATGGCTCCTTGGCCGAAGGCCCGCCGCCCGAACGGCAAGCCGATGTTGGCGATGAAAGTGAAATCCAGAGCAGCTCCCGGCAGGACGGATTCCGTCGCCCCGCCGGTCAGTGGTCAAGAACGTCGGTACCGCGCGCGACCACGGCGTCGCGGCACCTACCCAGGGGGTTCGTCGGCCAGCGCGTCCGCGCTTGCCAACTCGGTCGGTCTTAAAAACGAAACGGGTTGATCCGGCCCATCCGTGCATTTCTGCAGCCATGGGGGTGGTGATGCCGGCCGGCCTCTGGGGCAGGACTTCAGCATCAGCGACGAGGTCGGGCCTCGCGCCGTCTGGTGGATCGGTTCTGGAGTCGTAGCGCCATCCACTCGCATGGGTCCGCCCCTGACCGAAAGTCCAGGGCGGTGTCGAGTTTTGAGCGAAGGCGCGCGGGGAGCCCAAGGGGCAAACACGACCGCGCGCTGCGGAGAACCGCGTGCTCAAAGGATGGCGGGAACAGGGGCGCGGCATCGGGTGCCGGCCGGGTGCTCTGTTGGCCGTGGCGCGCTTCAGGGAGCGCCCAGCGATGAACGCTGGCCAAGCCACGGCGACTTGCACTACGAGAAAGACCTCGGGACCGCCGCCTCAAGGGCGACGGCATTGCCGGTTCGAGACCGGCGCTTCAAGGGCAGGTAACGACTGCGACGCCTTTTGCTCCGCGATGGAGCGGGGCCGGGATGGCCCTCGGGAACCCGTAGTTGACGCCAAGCGGGTAGAGCGGTCAAGCGGGCGGCTCGAAAGCGCGGCGATTTGCGGGGGGTTGCGGGTGGCACTTGCGCGCCCGGGAGATTGCGGTAAGGCGCATTTATTGTCGCAAAGCTGCGGGCAACGAGGCGGCGGGCGGGCTTGACGGGGGAAATCTCTGCCTCTGGTCCTGGGCGCGGCAACTCAGGGCGATGTTCGCGCGCGGACCGCTCCGGCGGCATCTGCCGCGCATGGGGTTGATGTCCGCCATTTGAATGAGAGCGTAGTGACACACACGCAGCCCCGCCGGGGGATGACGCTTTCAAGTGTCAGCGAGATGTTCGTGCATCGCCGGTTCGCTGACAGCGGGCCGGGCCCGATGACGAAATCGGCCTCTTTGAGTGGGGATTCCGTGTGGCGGGATCAGATCGCCCTGTCGATGCTGATCGACCTCAATCCTACCTTGGAGCCATGCTATGGAATTGATCGTCAGAGCGGTGGATGTCGGATCCGGCAACACCAAATTCGTCACGGCGGCGGCCGGTACCGACATCCGCTGTGCCAGTTTCCCGTCCGTTGCCTATCCTTCGAGCGACGACTCGCCGTCGTGGCCGGCCAGTGAGCGCAAGAAAACCGTGTGCATCCCCATCGGGCCGCTGTTCTACGAAGTCGGGCCGGACGTGAGTCTTGCCGCCGATACCTTTCGCGCCAAACAACTGCACGATGAATACACCGAGACGCCGGAGTACATGGCGCTGCTCAGGGGAGCGCTCTCCATGA
>JAGOCU010000349.1 GCA_017998555.1 Thermoflexales bacterium | reverse complement strand
CCCTGCTGGAGGGCTGCGACTTGTTGTGTCTGAGCGGCGGGGTGCCGATCGATCTGCCGATTGTGGTCGAAGCGCGCCGGGCGGGCGTGCCGCTCAGCAATGACGCCGAGTTGTTCTTCGAACGGTGCCCGGCGCCCATCATCGGCATCACGGGCTCGGCGGGCAAGACGACGACCACGACGCTGCTCGGCGAGATGCTTCGCGCGCACGAATCGGGCTCGGATGGCACGGCCCGGCCGGTCTGGGTTGGCGGAAACATCGGGAATCCCCTGATTGAGCACGTGGACGCGATCGGCCGGCGGGATCACGTTGTGATGGAGCTCTCGTCGTTCCAGCTCGACTTGATGACGCGCAGCCCGCATTTTGCCTGCATCACGAATATCACGCCCAATCACCTGGATCGACATGGCACGATGGCGGCGTATGCAGCCGCCAAGAAACGCATTCTCGATTTCCAGACATCTGAAGACCTCCAGGTTCTGTGCGCCGACGATCCCGTTTCTACCGGGCTGAACACGGTCGCTCAGACCGCTTGGTTCAGCCTGCGGGCCGAGCCCCAGGGTGACGGCGCCTGGCTCGACGAGGATGGGTTTCTGCGGTTGCGCATCCGGAAAAACGGAATTGAGGATACAATTTGTCACCGGCGAGAGCTGTTGTTGATGGGGGATCACAACGTTCTCAACGTGCTGGCGGCGGCCGCGCTGGCTGCCAGCGCAGGCGCGGGCCTGACGGCGATTCGGGGCGTCGCCCGGTCGTTCAAAGGAGTTGCGCACCGGCTTCAACTTGTTCGCGAGTTGAACGGCGTGCGCTACTACGATGATTCGATCGCGACGGCGCCGGAAAGGGTGCTGGCGGACCTTCGGTGCTTCACGGCGCCGGTCGTCCTCCTGTGCGGGGGCAGGGACAAGAAGCTGCCCTGGGATGAAGCTGCGGCGGAAATGGCGCGCCGGTGTGACCACATCGCGCTATTCGGGGAAATGGCGGGCATGTTGCAGGGCAAGCTTCACGCCGCCGGAATCGATCCGAATCGGCTGAGCGCGCATGTGTCGCTGCCGGAAGCTGTGCGACGCGCGGTCGAGGTCGCGCGACCGGGCAGCGTCGTGCTGCTTTCGCCGGGCGGAACGAGTTACGACGCCTACAAGGACTTTGCCGAACGCGGCGACCAATACATTGAACTTATCAACGAGCTACATGAAGGCACCGATCGTCGAATGCTCTGAGCAGGTTTTGGCATGAGGATTTCACTTACTCCTTCCGCAGCCCGGGCAGCGCGTCTCGCCTCAGGCGAGGGACCGCGCCCGATGGACAAGACGCTTCTGGTCGTCGTACTTGGCTTGCTGACGCTCGGCCTGATCATGGACTTCAGCTCGACCATTGGCTACATTCGGCCCGCAACCGGCGAGATTGCCTCGCGATTCTTTGTCAGCCAGCTCGGCGCCGCGGCGCTGGGACTGGCCGTCATGTTTGGGATCAGCCGAATCGACTACGCCCTCCTGCGCCGACTTGCCCTGCCGTTCATGGCGATCACCCTGCTGCTGTTAGTGGCCGTGCTTTTCACCCCGTCTCGAAACGGCGCCCGGCGCTGGTTTGGGGAGGGCTCCTTTCAGCCTTCCGAGCTGGCCAAGACAGCGATCATCATCTACGGCGCGACCTGGCTGGCCTCGCGGCGCGACCAGCTAAACAGCTTCTTTTCCGGGCTGTTGCCTTTTGCGCTGATCACGGGATCGGCAGCGGTGTTGATCGTGGTTGAGCCTGACTTCGGCACGACGGCGGTGGTGGTCTCGGTTGCCTTTGTCATGTTTTTTCTGGCGGGCGCGAGTCTGAAGCACTTTCTGGTGGTCGGAGGAAGTGGCATTGCGCTGTATCCGCTGGCATTACAGCTCTTTCCGCACGCCGCCAGCCGGGTGAAGGACTTTGCCGCGACGACGGATCCCACCTACTGGCAGAACCATGTGCCGCAGGCCAAGATCGCGTTTGCATTGGGCAACTTTTTCGGAACGGGTCTTGGCAGCAGCTATCAAAAGCAGGGTTTTCTGCCTCTGCCGCATACAGACAGCATCATGGCCGTCCTGGGCGAAGAACTCGGCTTGCTGGGCCTGTTGCTGACGCTCACGCTGTTTGGCCTGCTTGCGTGGCGCTGTCTCGTGATCGGGCGGCGTTCAGACTCGCATTTCGGGGCGTATCTTGCCGGCGGCGTGATGATGTGGATGATTGTTCAGGCATCGGTGAATATGCTCTCCCTGATGGAAGTCATTCCGTTTACCGGAATCCCGGTCCCGTTCCTGAGCGTTGGCGGATCATCGCTGGTTTCGGTGCTGGCGGCCTGCGGCATCGTCCTGAGCGTGTCGCGGGGAAGCGCGATCATCGCCAATCCACAGACCAAAGAGCAAAGCGCTCCGGGCGCTTTCGCTCGCACATCACGAGGTATCCAAGGTGCGATTGATTCTGTCGGCCGGCGGGACCGCGGGACACGTCCTGCCCGCGTTAACAACCCTCGCCGCGTTAAGGCGAATAGCGATGTCCCCGTCCTCGTCGGACGGGACATCCGAACCCGGCGCGAAAACACTGGACGGCGCGCCGCCCCCGGCGCGGATCGAGGTGCTGTTCGTGGGAGGTCAGGAAGGTATGGAGGCGGGTCTCGTCCGACGGGCTGAGGTCGCCTTTGCCGGGATTCCGGCGGGCGCGGTGCACGGCGTTGGCGCCGGGCGCATGGCGCGCGGGGCATGGCGCACGCTACAGGGTATCGTGGCCGCATGGCGCTTGATCGGTCGTTTTCGGCCCGACGCCGCCCTGCTGACGGGCGGATTTGTTGGCGTGCCCGTGAGCATCGCGGCGTGGTTACGGCGCGTGCCGGCGGTGGTCTTTCTACCCGACATCGAACCTGGGCTGGCTCTGAAAGTCATGGCGCGTCTGGCCTGGCGGGTGGCCGCGACGACTCCCGATTCGGCGGCCTGGGTGTCCAAAAGCAAACTGGTGCCCACGGGCTATCCACTCCGCGAGCAGTTTCTGGCCGCCACCCGCGCGCGCGGGCGCGCGGCCCTCGGGATCCCCGAGGACGCGCGCGTGCTTCTCATTTATGGCGGGAGCAAAGGCGCTCGCAGCATCAATCGCGCGGCGCTCGATGCGCTTCCGCGCCTGCTCTCGCGTGCCATCGTCGTTCATGTCTCGGGCGAGGGCGACTGGGCCGAAGTAGAGGCCGCTCGCAGCCGGCTTGCTGCGCCGGAAAGGGCGCGCTACCGGGCCTACGCCTACCTTCACGAAGAGATGGTCGACGCGATGGCGGCGGCGGATTTGGTGGTTTGTCGATCAGGCGCCAGTTCGCTCGGAGAGCTGCCGGCGCTTGGGCTGCCTGCGATCCTGTCGCC
>JAGOCU010000348.1 GCA_017998555.1 Thermoflexales bacterium | reverse complement strand
ATGCCCAGCATCGGCAGCAACTCGTTGAACAGAATCCCCGGCGCAATCAGCAGGGCTCCGACCACGGCCAGGCGCGTGTCGCGCGACTCGAGGAGGAAGCGCATGAAGCCCTGGATGCCCGATTTTGGCAGGCGCGCGGCGATGCCCCCGGGCGCCTGCGCGGCGGCGGTCTTGGCTTCTTGCACGTCATAACCAAGGCCCCGCACGCGCTGAATGACGGCCTCGCGCGGGCTGGGTCCTTCCACCTTCAGCGTGGCGCCGATGTAGTTTAGTGAGCATGCGCTTACCCCGTCGAGCTGACGCACCCCGGCTTCAATGGTTTTTGCGCAATCGGCGCAGTCCATGCCGGTGATGTGAAACGTGTTTTCGGTCAATGCTTACCCCCTTTGCCAAAAGATGAACGTATGAGCATATATTCAGAGGTTGACATTGTAGCGCAAATCGCCTATTGACATTTAGGCTTGCCTAAACTATGATCTCGCATGCTCATTTGCAGAAGCGATCCTAAAAAACATAGGGCGAGATCACAATCCCCGCGCGAAACGCGGGGATTGTGATCTCGCCCTATGTTTGGGTATGAATTCTAGAAGGGGGGACGCAAATAATGAACCGCCAACGTTTTTCGCGCCGAGCGATTCTGGCTGCCCTTGGCTCCAGCGCGGTGGCAGGGGGCTTGACCGTATTTGGCAATCGGGTGGCCGCCTCCTCGGCGCCGCAAGCGACTGCCACCGGCCATTGGCTGGGAGACGCGCCACCGAAGCACCAAACGGCGCCTGCCCAACCGCCATCGCCAGGGACGGGCGCGCATGGTGGGCACGGCAAGGCTGGCATGGTAGGCGAGGTCGACCATGCCGCGAATGGGTTTCATCCCGACCAGATCCTGACCGACTTCGACTACGGCAAGCAAACCAGACTGGCCGATGGTCAGACTTTGCGCGAGTACACGATCGTGGCCCAAAACAAGACCATCCAAGTAGCACCCGGAATAACGTATCCAGCCTGGACCTACAACGGGCGCGTCCCGGGCCCGACGATTCGCTGTGTCGAGGGTGACCGCGTTCGGGTCACCTTCATCAATGGCAGCGATCATCCGCACAGCATTCACTTTCATGGCGAGCATGCCGCTCAGATGGACGGAATCGACCCCATCAAGCCGGGTGGCTCGTTCGTCTACGAGTTCACCGCCGAACCGTTTGGGCTGCATCTCTACCACTGCCATGTCCTGCCGCTGGCCAGCCACATCGCCAAAGGGCTGTATGGCGCCTTCATTGTTGACCCGCGCGAGGGCTACAAAAACAAGGCTGATCGGGAGTATGTCATGGTAATGAACGCCTTTGATCTTGACTTTGACGGGGCGAACGAGATCTACGCGGTGAATTCGATTCCGTTTCACTACGACAAGCACCCGATCCCGTTCAAAGTGGGCGAGCTGGTCCGCATTTTTCTGGTCAACATTCTCGAATACGATCAGATCAACTCGTTTCACCTCCACGCGAATTTCTTCCGCTACTTCCCAACCGGCACGAGCCTGACCCATACCGAACTCACCGACACCATCGTCCTGGGTCAGGGTCAGCGTGGCATTCTGGAGCTGCGCTACAAACATCCCGGCAACTACCTCTTTCATGCCCACAAGACCGAGTTTGCGGAGTTGGGGTGGGTGGGGCAATTTGAGGTGGCGGCATGAGCGCACAGACTGAGACTGCAAGCCGAGTGTCGCGGCCGGGTTTGCTTCGGACCGGCCTGATGCTGGCGCTGCCCGCTCTGCTGTTGGCCGGAGTCATCGCCGTCTTCCTTGCCACCGATGGGGCCGGGCTGCGGGTGGCGCCGGCTGCGCCGATTGAGACGCTCCAGGTGGAACAGACCCTGCTCCGCACAGGCGAGATCGACCTGATGATCCAGAACACGAGCCCGCAGGACCTGTCTATTGCGCAAGTCGTCATCAACGACTCCTTCTGGCAATTTGATGTGGCGCCCAGCGGCGCCATCCCGCGGCTGGGCAAAGCAACGATCCGCCTTGAATATCCGTGGGTCGAGGCCGAGGCGTATCAGATCACCCTGATCTCCGCAAATGCAATTGCCTTTCCACACGTGATCGCCGTGGCAACGGAGACCCGCACCGCCAACACGGGAACGCTGCTGAGTTTCACCCTGATCGGGCTGTATGTTGGCCTCATTCCGGTCTTGTTGGGCATGTTGTGGCTACCGGTGCTGCGCCTGTTCAGCCAGCGCTGGCTGACCTTCTTTCTGGCAGTGACGATTGGCCTGCTGATCTTCCTTGGAATCGACGCGACCAGCGAGGCGCTTGAACTGGCGGGTCAGGTCGGCGGCGCCTTTCAAGGCGTCGGGATCGTGGGGATTGGCATCGTTGGGACGTTTATGTTGCTGCACGCGATCGCGCAGCGCCAGGCGAGCCGCAGCGCGGATGCCGTCCAGAAGCGCCTGTCCCTGGCGACAATGGTGGCGTTCAGCATCGGGCTGCACAATCTGGGTGAAGGGCTGGCCATCGGGGCGTCCTTCGCGGTTGGGGCCGCAGCCCTCGGCACCTTCCTGGTCATTGGGTTCATCATCCAAAACATCACCGAGGGCCTTGCCATCGTCACGCCGGTGGTCAACGATCGGCCGTCGCTGGCCCGCCTCGCCTTCATGGGCGTGGTGGGTGGGGCCCCGGCGATCGCGGGCGCGTGGCTGGGCGGACTGACCTACTCGCTTCCGTTGGGTGTATTGTTCTTGTCCGTTGGGGCCGGGGCCGTCTTTGTGGTCGTCTATCAGCTCTTCAAGACCACTCAGACCGACGCCAAATACGCGATGCCATTGACGACGTTCGCGGGCGTCACCGTCGGCATGCTGATGCTATGGGTGACGGGCTTGTTCATCAAGTAAACCCCCGAAAACTCAATCCGAAATCGATATCCTCCGGCGAAGCCGAAGGATATCGTTTTCGCGACAGGTGCGTTCGGGCACCATCACGAGATACGCTCGATCATCGCCCAGTTGTAGTTCGCCGCGACGAGCCAGGGCGGGCCCAGGGCGAGATCGTCGAAGGCGCTGTCCCGGTGTTCTGCGAAAAGCGCGCGCATGCCGGGCGTGGCAAATTGCCGCCGGCTGCGGGCCAGGGTCGTGTGCCAGATACGGGGCGGGAAGGGATAACCGCGATAGCGCTCAGCAATGTGGGGCGCCCAATCGGCGGCCATCAGATCGGCGGCCAGACCCGCGCGCGCCGTCGCGCTGGCGTGATCTGGAATGCCCGCGAGCAGCAGCGCGCCTGGGATGGCCACCAGCCGCAATTGCTCCAGCCTGAACGGGACATCCCGGGTGCGGGCGGCGAACAGCGGCCTCAACTGCGACGTGTTCGGCACTTCTGCGG
>JAGOCU010000038.1:8239-12548 GCA_017998555.1 Thermoflexales bacterium | reverse complement strand
CAAGCAGGAGTTCGACGGGTTGAACCAGGCGCTTCTCGGCCGCCCGCGCGCTCACGCTGGTGGGCAGCCAGCCAGTATTCTCGACCACGGCTTGAACATGCCAGGCCGACTCGCCCACCCGTTTCGCCGAAAGGTCCCGAAAGGCCAGCTCGGGCGAGATCAGGGCGTGCCAGAAAATCACGTCCGCATGCGGCGCGATCTCGGCTTCCAGCAAGTGCGGCGGCGGGTTGCGCCACATCAGCTCCGCATCCCAACCGCCGATCTCAACCTCGCCCAACTGCGGATGGGTAAACGGCCGCCACGCGACGAAACCGCGCCCGCCCAGGGCCTCATCCTGCCACTTCAGCAGCTTCAGGTCGTCCTCGATCTCGTGCTGCCGAAACCAATCCATGAAGCGGTAGCCCCCGCCATTCGGCTTCTTCATATCGATGCCGGCCATGCGCTGCGGGCTCCACAGCTCGCACGTCCAGGCATACACGCCCAGGTGGTCGTAAAGCCAGTCGTCGAAGACGCCCTTGATGGTCTCTTTGGGATGGTATTTGAAGTCGTGGAAGACCGACACCGCCGGGTAGCCGGTCAGCCTGGTGATGGTCTTGCCGATCTCCTGCATCGTCCACAGGTCGGAGGTCGCAATCGTGTCATCGGCGCGGGTGCCATACGGGCGCAGATACACGCCGCTGTAGGTGTGAAAGGTGATCGCGCCCGTGATGTTTGGGTGGTCGACGATGAACTGGACCATCGCCCGTACCTCGGGTTCGCTCGTTGGATAGGGGCCCGCGCCGGGCTGTTCGCTTTCAATCGCCCACTCGACCGGGAAGTTGCGATTCAAGTCCAGTCCCTCGAGCGGGCGAGCGAGCTTGATCGTGACCCCGTCGTAGTTCTGGATCTCGCCCTCGGGCAGAATCCGATAGAACGGCCCGCTGTCCCCGCCCGCCGGGTCGCGCGCGATCAACAGCCTTGCATCGTCGGGATGGGCCTTCCACGGGCCGTTTGGGTCGCGCACCCGCATCGACAGGACGCGCCCGTCGCCATCGACATCGGCCAGATGCAGGCCGTCCTGGCGCTCCTTGAGCGGGTAGGGCCGGGTCGACGACCGAATGCGGCGGTGGCGCTCATCCAGAAAGAGCTCGGCCCCGTCCGGATTTGCCCGCGGCACGATATACAGCGCGCGGGTGTCCAGCAGCCGGGTGAGTTGCGGGTCGCTGCCATACCCGCTCAAGGCCTTGTAGAGGGCATACAGCGCGCAGGTTGACGGCGACACTTCTGTCGCGTGGATGTTGGCGTCAACCCAGAACGCCGGCTTGTCCGCGGCCGGCCCGGTCCGGGCGTTGGTCAGGGTGGCCAGCCAGATCTCCCGGCCTTCGTGGCTGCGCCCGATGGACGTGATGGCGCAAAGGTCCGGGTACTCGGTCGCGAGCGCGTTCAGGAGCTCGGTGAGTTCAGCGTAGCGGTAGAAGCGGTCAAATGCGGGTTTGATCATGATTCGCAATGCGCGTGGACGCCCGCCGCCGACCTACATCGGCCGCAGCCGTCCGTCTCTCAGGATGACGCTCTCAACAATCCGCTGGTCACGCCCGCCGGGCGTGATGGTGCTGGCCTTCACCGTGACGTATTGCTTGAGCGGGGTGAGGTTGAGCTTCTTGACCAGAATCTCCTCGACCTGGAAAATGCCGGCCGAGTTGCTCATGTCGACCTGGATCTCAACCGGCATGCTCTCGCCCTTGGTGATATGCACGCCTTCGATGGACAGGGCGGACACCGCGTGGATGTCGATCTTGCCCAGATCGAACGGCATGCGCGCCCGGCCCTTGCTCATGTCACAGCCATCCGCGACCGCGACGACGGCGCCCTCCATGAAGAGCGGGGGCGGGTTCATGTCGTGGCACTGAATCGCCGACAGGATGAAGTTTTCGATCAACTGCATGCGTTCGGAATCGCCATACAGGCGGGGCAGGGTGCGCTCCAGAATGAGCTGCCCCATGATCACGCCCATGGGTTCATGATTCAGCCGGTGCAGCGCGTTTCCGATGTCGTGCAGGAGGATCCCGGCGAGGCCAACCACAAACGCGTCCTCGAATGCGCCCGTCCCCGACTCCACAACGTCAAACGGCACCCCGGCCTCGTGCAGCAGGGTCATGATCTGGGCCAGATATGAGGCGGTCACCCGGGCGTGGATGGGCCCATGGTCGTTGTAATTGAGCTTGCTGACCGCCGTGTAGTTCGACATCTCCCAGTTCGCCTGCACCCGGGGATCGGACGACAGCAGCTCGTAGATCCGCGCGGCGCGCGGATACGGGGCCGTCAGCTTCCGAATCGTCTCATCGGCTTTGACGAAGAGCTCCTCGTAATCGTTGGGCAGGTGCGCGCGGAGGCGCCGGGTGTGATTGGAGGGCTCGGGTTTGGGCAGGTGTATCAGTGACATGTCAGTGCGCGCGCAACTCTTTTCGAGCCCGCTCGACCGCGCGGTGGATGCCGTCGTCGCCATCCTTGAAGCCCTGTAACGTTCGTCGAGAGCACGCGCAGCAGCCCAGATTGGCCCGGTGGCTGTCCGGCGCGCAGGTCAGACAGTTCGCTGATCGGATGACCATCAGCGAGAACGCCAGCACATCCTCGTGTGTTTCGGGGAGTTTTGCCAGGCGATCCACCAGGGTCGCCCAGGCGTCGCCAGCGCGCGCATTTCGCAACTCGGGTATGCAGGAAGCGGGGAAGAGGATCTCGCTATCGGGATACATGGATACAATCGGGCGAATGGGCATGCAACTATACACCCGCGCGGGCGATGATGGCTTCACCGGGCTTCTGGGTGAAGGGCGGGTGGCGAAGTACACGCCCCAGCCCGAAGCCTATGGCACGGTGGATGAAGCCAACTCCACCCTGGGTCTGGCCCGGGCTGCCGCCCATGCCGAATTGACGCGCACGCTGTTGCTGCGGGCCCAGCGCGATCTGTATCACATGATGGCCGAGCTGGCATCCACCCAACAGGCCGCGCCGCAGTTCCGCAAGATCGATGCTGCCCGGGTGGCCTGGCTGGAGACCGAGACCGATGCCGTGACGGCCATGGTGACGCTGCCCAGGGAATTCGTCGTTCCGGGCGACAGCCTGCCCGGCGCATACCTCGATCTGGCCCGAACCACCACCCGGCGCGCCGAGCGGGTAGTCGTTCGCTTGCTGCACGAGGGCCTGGTGGACAATGCCGAACTCGTGCGCTATCTCAATCGGCTGTCCTCGCTCTTGTTTGTTTTGTCGCTGTATGAGAACGCGCTGGCGGGTGTCGGCAGCGTCACTCTGGCTAAATCCACCGGCGCCTGATCGGCGTCACCGACCACAGTCCCCAGGAGTTCATCATGAGCAAAGAGAATCTCGCCCCGGTCTGGGCGCGCGCCTTCGATATCGACGTCGACTATGCCGAAGGGATCTACATCCACGATACTCAGGGCCAGCGCTACATGGACTTCACCAGCGGCATTGGCGTGACGAATACCGGTCACGCCCACCCGCGCGTGGTCAAGGCGATCCAGGACCAGGCGGCCAAGATGATCCACGGGCAGATTGGTGTCGTCACCGGCAAGGCGGTGCTCGAGCTGACCGATCAGTTGCGCCAGATCCTGCCGCCGAAGATTGACACCTATTTCTTCACCAACAGCGGGGCCGAGGCGATCGAAGCCTCGGTGAAGCTGGCCAAACAGGCGACCGGCCGCACGAATGTCATCACGTTTGAGGGCTCGTTTCATGGACGCACCCACATGACGATGGCGATGACGATGAGCAAGACCAGTTATCGCGCGGGCTATCAGCCGCTGCCGGCCGGGGTCTTCGCTGCGCCTTACGCCCACTGTTTCCACTGCCCGGTCGCGCAGCGGACCATGACCGTCTCGGATCGGGCTGCCCTGAGCGCATCCTGTCCAACGGACGGGGGCCATTGCTGCGGCTATGCCATCGATCAACTGCGCTACCTGCTGAAGACCCAATCGGCGCCGCAGGAAACCGCCGCGATCGTGGTTGAACCGGTCCTCGGAGAAGGCGGCTACGTCGTCCCGCCGACCAGCTTCCTGCAGGGGCTGCGCACGATCTGCGATGAATACGGCATCATGCTGATCTTCGATGAGGTCCAGACCGGTTTCGGCCGGACCGGCAAGTTCTTCGCATTGGAGCATTCCGGGGTTATTCCCGATATCCTGGTGCTGGCCAAGGGGCTGGCGTCGGGCATGCCGCTCAGCGCGGTCGCCGCTCCGCGCGCGATCATGGCCAAGTGGACGCCCGGCTCGCACGGCGGCACCTACGGCCCGAACCTGGTCTCGGCGGCCGCGGC
>JAGOCU010000038.1:0-8139 GCA_017998555.1 Thermoflexales bacterium | reverse complement strand
TTTCGGGGTGGTCTAATGGCCACGCATGACCCGAAACCGGCTGCTCCTTGTCTCAGGCCTCATCCTGGTCGTCGTCCTGGGCACCGTCGTGCTGGACAACTTTGTCCCGCTCGGCGTATACGTGCCAGCCTTGGCCCTGCCCGACCTCGCCCAGAACTTCGTCACGGTCTTTCTCGGCATCTTCATCGAGGCCGCCCCGTTTCTGCTGCTCGGCGCCCTGGCGTCTGGCCTGATCGCCGTCTTCATCTCGCCCGATGACATCGCCCGGGTGATGCCGCGCAACCGGATTCTGGCTACCCTGGTTGGCGCGCTGCTGGGGGTGGTGTTCCCGGTGTGCGAATGTGGTGTTATCCCGGTCGTGCGCCGGCTGTGCCAGAAAGGGTTGCCGCTCTCGGCTGGAATCGCGTTTCTGCTGGGCGCCCCGGTGCTCAATCCAATCGTCATCGCCAGCACCTACGCGGCGTTTGGCTTTGGCCCGGTGTTCTGGGGGCGCATCCTCTTCACCCTCGTCATCGCCGTCGTCGTCGGTCTGGTGTTTTCTTTCCAACCCGGGCTGGCGCGCGTGATGCGGCCGCTCTCTCTGGGTCCTGTCATGGGCGGCCTGCCCGGCGACGCGCGTCACGGCCCGCCGACCGGCGCGTCCGCGCCGGGCCGCATGGCCAATCTGCAGCGCGCCATCGGCGTCGCCGCGGACGAGTTCTTCGATGTGGCGCCCTATCTCGTTGCCGGATCCCTGCTGGCGACCGCGCTGCAGACCTTTGTCCCCCAGCAGGCGCTGCTTGGCGTGGGTTCGGGGATGGTCCTGTCCGTGGTCGCCCTGCAGGCCCTGGCCTTCGTGCTGTCGGTATGCAGCACGGTCGACGCCTTTCTGGCCCTCAACTTCGTCAACACCTTCACCAGCGGCTCAATCATCGCTTTTCTTGTATTTGGCCCGATGATCGACATCAAGAGCACCCTCATGCTCCTCGGCGTGTTCAAGCGCCGGGTCGTGGTCTATCTCATCCTGCTGACCGCGGCGATGGCCTTCGTCGTCGGGGTCTTTGTGAATCTCAATCTCGCCTGGTAAAGCCATGACCAATCGTTCCGTTTCCTGGATCAAGGGCATCATCCTCGCCGGGCTGGCGCTGATGTTCGCCGTGAAGATCAACACCGGCACGCTGAACTTCTATATCAACCAGCGCTTCGCCTGGCTGGCGCTCGTCGCGGTATTGCTGTTTTCGGCCCTGGCCCTGACCGTTGTGTTTCGGCTGATGGACCGCGCTGCGCAAGCCTCGCCGCTGTGGGCCGGCCACGGGCGGATCAGCGCGCTTGGGGCCGGCCTGCTCGCGCTGCCGGTCGCGCTTGGATTGCTGGTCCCGGCCCGGCCGCTGGGCGCCAGCGCGCTCGCCGGGCGCGGACTGGGCCTGGGCGCCCCGGTGCGGGCCGGCGCCGCGCCGGTGGCCCAACGGACAGGCGGTCAGCGCAACATCATCGACTGGTTGATCGAGATTTCGCGCAGCCCGGATCCGGCGGCGCTGACCGGCCAGTCCGTGGATGTGATCGGCTTTGTCTACCACGACCCGCGCGCCAAACCGAATCAGTTTTTTGTCTCCCGCTTCGCGGTGAGCTGTTGCGTCGCCGACGCCACGCCCGTGGCCCTGCTGGTCGAGACCGACGACGCGTCCGAGCTGAAAACCGACGCCTGGGTGCGCGTGGTCGGCCGATTCGGGCTGGGGGAATACGCCGGAGAGCGCATGCCGATCATCGCCGCAGAACGGATTGAGGCAACCCAGGCGCCCAATCAACCCTATTTGTTTCCGTGATTTCGCAAGCATGCCATGAACGACATCAATTTCTATGAAGGGGAGCGGGTCCGCCTGACCGCCCTCGATCCGGTCAAGGATCCCGACATCGAGGCCGTCTGGTCGCACACCCCCGACTTCCTCGCGCTGTTCAGCTCCGAGTTGCAGCGGCCAACGTCGGCCCACCAGCTCAAGAAGCGCTACGAAGAACGCGAGAAGAACCACGAGGATGACGCCTACGAGTTTGACCTGCGGATTCGGTTGCGCGCCGATGACCGGCTGATTGGCGTGTTGACCATCTGGGTGGAGTGGGGCGCAGGGGGCGCCTGGCTCAAGCTCGGGATTGGTATGCCCGAGGACCGCCGGCAGGGATACGGCCGCGAGGCGCTTGCGCTCGCCCTGCGCTACATCTTCAGCGAGATGAACCTGCGCCGGGTTACCGTCGGCGTGCCTGGCTATAACGAAGCGGCCCTGGCGTTTTTTGCCGCGGCTGGTTTCAAGGTCGAGGCCCGCTCGCGCGAGGCGCTGTTTCGATTTGGCCGGCGCTGGGATGAGGTTAGTCTTGGCCTGTTGCGGGCGGAGTGGGAGGCGACACGATGATCACTATCCCCGATCGGCTCACCAGCGACCGGATCCGGCTGATCGCCGTTGACGCTGAGCGCGATGGCGACCTGATGGCGCGCTGGTCCAATGACGCCGGCATGATGCGGCTCTTCGATTCGGATGTGCCGAGGCCGCGGATTGCCCGCCAGACCCGGGCGGAGACCGAGCGTTGGGCCTACCGCGATATGTCCCTGGAGTGGGCGATTCAGCTCATCGACGGCGATGCCGTCATTGGCAGAATTGGTTTGCACCGTTATCGCCCGTCGCATCGCGCGGCCGATTTTCATGTCGGCATTGGTGACCGCGTCCACTGGAGCAAGGGCTACGGCCGCGAAGCGGTGACGCTGTTGCTGAATTACGCCTTTGGCGAGATTGACCTGCACCGGGTGGGATTGACCGTCTTTGCCGCAAATGATCGGGCGGTCGCGCTGTATCGCAAGCTTGGCTTTGTTGAAGAAGGACGCTGGCGACAACTCCTGCGCCGCGATGGCGTCGATCAGGATGTCCTGTTGATGGGAATCCTGCGCCATGAGTGGCCACCGGCATCGCCGGTCGTTCGCCGGATCCACCACGTCCAGGTGTGCGTCCCATCCGCCGACGTGGACGGAGCCCGGGTGTTCTATCTCGATCTCCTGGGTCTGCGCGAAATCGATAAGCCGGAGTCGCTCAGGGAAAAGGGCGGGTTCTGGGCGGAGGCGGACGGGCAGCAGTTGCACGTCAGCACCGAGGATGGCGTCGACCGGAACCGGACCAAGGCCCACATCGCCTGGCAGGTGAGCGGGTTGGCGGCCTGGCGGGCGAAGCTCGAAGCGGCCGGCTGCGCGACGCTTGATTCGATCGCCATCCCGGGCTACGACCGCTTCGAGGCTCGCGATCCGTTTGGCAACCGGATCGAATTCATTCAGGCGGTGGCCGGGTGACGGGCGGGCTCGCTCAGGCCGGGGTTCCAAGCTGGCTACGTTGGGCCCGGAAGATCGACGCGATCGCGCAGGCGGGCCTGACCTACTGCGAGAACGACTTCGACCGCGAGCGATACGCCCAGTTGCGCGCGCTGGCCGGCGACATCCTGGCCGCCCAGACAGGCGCCGATCCGGTCGTCGTCACGGGTTGGTTCGCCGCCCAGCCGGGGTATGCCACGCCCAAAGTGGACGTGCGGGCGGCCTGTTTCCGCGATGGCAAGCTGCTCCTGGCGCAGGAGCGCTCAGACGGGCGCTGGTGCCTGCCCGGCGGATGGGCGGATGTCGGCGATGCGCCGTCGGTATCGGCCGAGCGCGAGGTGGTGGAGGAGACCGGCTATCAGGCGCGGGCGACGGCCCTGATCGGGGTGTTTGACGCGAACCGCAATCATGACGATGGCAAGCCGTTGTCATTTCACCACGGCTACAAGCTGATCTTCGCCTGCGAATTGGTGGGGGGCGGGCCCGTGCCGCCGAATCACGAGATTCTGGGCAGCGGCTTCTTTGCGCGCGATGCGGTCCCGCCCCTCTCCGAGGCCCGCACCAATCACGCCCAGATCGCGGCCTGTTTTGCGCATCTGGATGACCCGTCCATCCCCGCCAAATTCGATTGAGCGTTGTGGCGAGATCACACGCCCCGCGCGAAGCGCGGGGCGTGTGATCTCGCCACATATATCTAGCGGGTCACATCGGCCAGGGCCGCCAACAACGCGTCCAGCTCGGGCGGATTGACGACCGCGTCGTAGGTCACCAGCGTCGTCGTCTTGCCCGCCGTTGTGATTCGGACGGTATAGGCGTAACAGTCGGGACATTGACGTCCTGCCGGGCTTGTCAGGCCGAGTGTCTTTGGATCGCGGGCGATTGCGAGCAGGGTGGCGAGTTTCCCCGGATCTGCCTTCTTCGTGGCGCCTGCGCCATCCACAATCCGTCCGTCCGGGAAGATCGTCCACTGTCCCAATCGTCCGGCAATGCCGCCACTCCGTTCATAGAAGATGACCAGGTCATCCTGAACGGGCTGCACGGTCGGTCGAAGGGGCGAACCCAGCGCGCCTGGGGTGGCGGTAGTGGGCGCACTGGAGGCGCAGCCACACAGAAGGATCAAGACGGGGAATAGACGAATGACGTTCTTGGGTAACATGGGGGAATCTCCTTTGAGCATTATGGAGTATGCGAAGGCGCAGCGCCCTGCGACATGTCCTCGACTCGCCTGCGCTGGACCTGCGTTATAATCCCGACCCGCCTGGATACGCGACTCTGATCCTCTCAATCAGACGTTAGGAGCAACACACACGTGGCAAATACCGCATCCGCCAAGCAGCGCATTCGCAACAGCGCCCGCAAGGCCAAATTCAACCAACTCCATCGCTCACGCGCGCGCACCGCTGTGAAGGCAACCCGGGTTGCCCTGGCGGCCCGTGACGTCGAAGGCGCGACCGAAGCCGAAAAGCTGTCGGCCAGCAAGCTCGACAAAGCCGCCGGCAAGGGCTTGATTCACAAGAACAATGCCGCGCGCCGCAAGAGCCGGCTCGCAAAGCAGTTGAACAAGCTGACCGTCGCAAAGAAGTAACTCCGCCGACACGGAATCGTAGTGGCGAGATCACAATCCCCGCGCGAAGCGCGGGGATTGTGATCTCGCCACTTTTTCTTTTCGAGTCTATGTGACTTCGATCGAGATCAGCTCGGCCAGGTTGCGTCCAAGGCTGATCGTGGTCGCGTCCTTGATCAGGGTGATCGGCCCGCCATAGGGGGCGACATCCTTGATCGTCACTTGCGCGCCAGGCAACAGGCCAAGTTCGGCGATATAGCGCAGCCAATCCGAATTGTCGGTGTCCACCAGGCGCACCACCCCGTGCGCGCCGGCCTTCTGGTCCAGCAGAGGCACGTCGCTCACCTGCGGAAGCACGCCCTCCTTTGAGGGAATCAGGTGCCCATGCGGGCACCGAGTCGGGTGCCCGAGCAGGGCGTCCATCCGATCCTCAAAGTCCTCATTGATGGCGGTCTCGAGCGCGTGGGCATGCGTGTCGACCTCATCCCACGTGAAGCCCATCACCTGGTGCAGAAAGGCCTCGAGCAGCCGGTGACGCCGAATTGTCCGCAGCGCCGCCCGTGTGCCCGCGGCGGTCAACAGCGCGCCGCGGTAGGGCGTGAGCGCGATCAGTTTGCGGTCCGCCAGGCGTTTCAGCATGACACTTGCGCCGGAAGGGGTGACGCCAATCCGCGCCGCGATCTCAGTCGTATTGGCGGCATCGCCCCGCAACGTTAATCGATAGATCACGTCGAGATAGCGCAGGGTGGAGTCATTCAATTCATCCGTCACAGAAGTTGCCATGTCACTTCACAGTCTTTAAGCCCGATCAAACTGAATGTTGACAGGCATTGAGATTATACCGTCCGGCGCCATAATCCCCGGGATGTCCTGGCTGGGTTAGTATTCGCTCATGCGGATGTGGATCGGGGCTGGATTTGGCCTCGCCTTGCTTGGAATGGGGGCCATCATTCCCTTTATCGTGCCGGCCCGGGACCAGATCGAGGTCATGGTGATCGCCTTGTTCTTTGAGGTTACCGGCGCGATGTTGATCTGGTCAGGTCTGAGTGGACCGGGGTCGTCCCGCATGGAACCCCGGACGACACGCGCGCGCGCAGGTTGGTGGATGGTCGGGTCTGCCCTGGCCGTGGCCGGCCTGTGCCTGCCGTTGGCGCAAGGGACCGTGAGCGCGGACGGACGCTTTCTGTGGATGACGACGTTCGCGCCCATGGCGCTCATTGGCGCGGCACTGATCTGGCGCGCCTTGCCTGAAGCCTGGAAGGAACGGCTGCGCGGGGCCGACGATGATGTTGCCTCACCGATTCGAAGAACGCCGGTCGCGCGGTTGCCGGCGGGCGGTATTGCCCGGCGAGTATTGTCGGTCGCCCTGATGATCCTGGCTGCCGCCCTGCTCGCAGCAATGGCAATTGCCCTGGTCGCGACGGTGCTGGTGAGCGGATTGGGCCTGTGAAAAACGCGGCCGCGCGGATCAATGTCGATCCGCGCGGCAGAGACGCGCCGTCGCGACCGCCGAGTGGCGGCCAACTCCGGCACAACGTTCGAATGCGATTCGCGCCGTTCGGCTAGGCCGCGGGCGCCTCGGGCGCGGCCGGTGCCACGGCATCGGCCTTCTTCCCGCGCGCGCGGCGGTCTTCGATGACGGTCTCAACGCGCTCGCGGGCTTCGCCCACGATGGCGTCGGCCTTGGTGCGGGCCTCGTCGAGAATGCGCTCCGCCCGGCGGCGCGAATCGGCAATCGTGGCGTCCGCGCGCTCGCGGGCGTCCTCGAGCACATCCTGGGCGCGATCGCGCCACTCTTCGCTGGTCTTGCCGATCACTTTGCGGGTCTCTTCACCCGTCTGAGGCGCAAGCAAAAGGGCGGTTGCCGCGCCGACCAGCCCACCGATCAAAACTCCCGCGAAAAACGCGCCGATCTCGGCGCCCGAATCTCTGTCTGACATGTTGATATTCTCCTTTTCGTATTGGCTGCGTTACCGCTTCCGATGTGTAAACCTTGCATTGAGCGCGTCACCGGCTCCGCGCAAGCCGGCAATCCAACTCGCGATCTTGATCGTCGGTTTGGCGACATTGTCACTGACCAGCATGGTCGTGCCGCGCACGCTGGCGACCGCTTGATTGACATTGGTCAGCATGGGTTTGATCTCGTTGCGCAGCATCATGATCAGCGACTGGATCTGCCAGGTGAGGACCGCCAGGATGGCGCCGATCACGAGGCTGATCACGAGACCCGCAAACGCCGCCACGATGATGACGATGTCGCGCAGGTTTGCCGTGCGCGCCGGGTCATACGCCAGAAACGAGAACACCAGCACCAGCAATACCGCGACAATCACGAAACCACCGACCAGTGCGGCAAGCAGCTTCCAATTTGTCTTGGGTTTCTCAGCGGTTGCAGGCCCGGAGTGTTCCGGCGTGGCGGGTGTCGCCACCGGAGGCGTGGTGTCTGCGTTCATGATGTTCAGATTATAGCCTTCGGCTCGCAAGCTAGTCGCCGCGCCGCCGGCCTCCCGTCAGAAGCGTAACGTAATAGAGCAGGGTCAGCAGCGATTGAGCGGCCGCGGCGACATAGGTGAGCGCGGCCGCATCCAACACTTTTTTCGCCCCAGACAGTTCGTCCGGATCCAGCGCATAGGTCCCTTCGAGCATGCGCAACGCGCGGCGGCTGGCGTCGAATTCCACGGGCAAGGTCACCAGAGAGAACGTGGCAGCGACGAGAAACGTCGCCACGCCAAGCCAGGCCAACGACTGCCCGATGGCGCTGCCGATGCCCACGATCCCAAAGCCGACAAAGAACAGGATCGGACCCACCCACGCGCTGACCTGCACGGCCGGGACGATGGCGCCCCGCAGTTTGAGCGGCCCATAGTTTTCAGAATCCTGCAGCGCATGGCCAAACTCATGCGCGACCACCGCCACGGAGGCAACCGAGTTGGCGCGCGAGCTTTCCGATAGCCGCATGGTTTTGTCGCGCGGATCGTAGTGATCGGTCAACTGTCCGGGGATACCTTCGATCCCGACCGTGACGCCGGTCTGGCGCATGAGCAGCTTGGCCATCTCAACCCCGGTCACGCCTCTCCCAACCGGCACCTTCGCGTATTTGGCGTAGGCGCTTTTCACTTTCCATTGGGCCCAGAGCGCAAGCGCGATCCCAGGCAGCGCAAAAAGAAAGTACATCGGATCAAAGAACATCGGCTATCTCCTCCAGGTCATCGGTTGCTTCAACGGAGACAGTATGGCTCGTGCGGATTGGATG
>JAGOCU010000347.1 GCA_017998555.1 Thermoflexales bacterium | reverse complement strand
GCCCAGATCATCAGCGGCACCGGATGCCATGAGTGGCTCTTGAGCTGGCTGGGGGTGCTGTGATCGCCGGTCACGACCAGCACATCCGGCTTCAGCGCCATCAGCCCGGGCAGGGCCGCATCGACTTCCTCGATGACCTTGGCCTTGGCGTCGAAATTGCCATCCTCGCCACGCGAGTCGGTGTACTTCACATGGATAAACAGGAAGTCGTAGTCGTTCCAGACGGTTGCGGCCGTCTCAAACTCCTCGGCCACCGTGTGAGCATGGTGCGGGATGACATCCATCCCGACCAGCGATGAGACGCCGCGATACATCGGATAGACGGCGATGACGCCGGCCTTGAGCCCGTAGACATCCTTGTACTTGGGCAGAGCCGGGTCGCTGGCAAATCCGCGCAGGGTCAGGCCATTCGCCGGATGATCGTTGGCGATGACGGCCGTGGCCTGCTTGATCCAGCTGTTGAAGAGGGCGGCGGTGCGCTCCGAGGCTGCATCGCGGGCCATGGCCGTCAGCGGCGGCACGCCGGTGCGCTGCGGATCGGTTTCGTCGATATTGGCCCGCAGTCCATCCCCGCGCATAACGAGGACAAAGCGGTAATCCTGCACGGGCTCGACGAAGATCTCGACCCCATCGGCGACCTTGATATTGGCGGCGTTGATCTTCTTGACCAGCGCTTCGCAGGTCGCGGTCGGGATGCGCCCGGCCCGCCGGTCGCTGATATTGCCCTGGGCGTCCAACGAACAGAAGTTGCCGCGCGCGCACACGTCGCGGCCCGTGAGCGGAAAGCCAATCCCGACCGCTTCAAGCACGCCGCGCCCGATTTCATAGTGGATCGGGTCGTAGCCAAACAGGCCGAGATGGCCCGGCCCGCTCCCGCTGGTGATGCCAATATCGACCGGATAATGCTGGCCGAGGCAGCCCTCACGGGCCAGCCGATCGAGGTTCGGGGTATTGGCGGCCTCCAGTTCCGTCTGGTCATCCGAGGCGCGGGGCAGGCCGCCGAGGCCATCCATGACCAGCAACACGATTTTTGTTTTTGCCGGTTGAATCAGGTCTTTGAGAAGAGCGAAATTGGACATACAGGAAGGATTATAGAAGCCTTCCTGGAACGATTCGGCGAGATCACCCTCCCCGCGCTTCGCGCGGGGAGGGTGATCTCGCCCCATTTTTTCTACCTGCGCACCAGAGGCAGGAACACCGATAGCGGCGGCGGTGTGATGGTGAAGCTCAGCACGTTGCTGTCGCCACCGCCGGGGGTGTTGACGCTCACCCCGGCCGAACCCTCCAGAATCAGGTCGGCGGCGCTGATGGTCGCGATCAGCCGGGTCGGACTGACATATTGCGTTGGGCGTGGATCATCGTTCCACAGCGCCTGCGAGTTCAGGCTGAAGTTGAGTCCTGTGATGGTGATCGGCACCTGGGCGGCCGGTCCGCGGGCCGCGGCGGCAGCCGGCTGCAGCGTCGAGAGGGATGGCGCCGGCGGCAGGTTGGGCGCGGTGATCTCGAGCGCCAGGACGTTGGAGGTCGTTCCAGCCCCCTCGGGCGCCATCAGCGACGGGCTGTTGTCCACTGAGATCAACGCGGTCCCGGCCTGGGCGACATCCCCAGCCAGCAGCGACACGCGGATCAGGGTGCTGCTCAACCAGGTCGTCGCCCGGGACGAGTTGTTGATGAGCCCCACGGCGCTTGCTATGAATCCGGTCCCGTGGATGTCGATATTCTGCGCGCCGCTGCCCGCCAGAATGCTCTGCGGGCTGAGCAGGGCAACAGCCGGAACGGGGATCGCCCCAGGGGCCAAGACGGTGAAAGTGAGGACGTTGCTCGTGCCGCCGCCCGGCGACGGGGTGAAAACGGTGATCAGCCGGTTGCCGGCGGCGGCGAAATCCGACGCGGGAAGCGTCGCGACCAGTTGTGTCTTGCTCTTGTACGTTGTTGGACGGTCAGATCCACCCACCCGGACGACCGAGTTGGTCTGGAAGTCGACGCCACTGACGGTGACCGGGAGCGGGCTGGCATAGCCCTGGGCGACTGACAGCGGGGCCAGCCCGGTCGCGACCGGAGTCGGGGTATTGAGGATGATGGCGACCGTGGCGTCGTCGGTGTAGCCGGTGACATAGGCGGCCCGGCCATTCGGGTTGATGACCACCCCGCGCGCGCCGGCGATAGCCGGGAAGCCCGAGATGCCTCGGGTGATGACATCGCGGAAGGTCAGCGCGCCGCTGTCCATGTCACGCTCAAAGGCGGTCAGGCTGTTGCCGCTGTAGCCCGTCGCGAACAGCATCCTGCCATCCGGGCTCAATGCCACATCCGAGGCCGCGTTCAGCTCGGCGCTGGTATAGCAGGCGACGGGCGACAAGGCGCCGTCCACCTGGCTGCGGGAGAAGGCGCACACCGAGTCGCTGTCGTAGGCGGCTGTATAAACGTGCTTGCCATCGGCGCTGACCGTCACCCGGAACACGCCGTTCAGCCCGCTCGCGGCGCTGGGGGTCAGCACCTGACGGGTCGTCAGCCGGCCGTTGGCGAGATCGCGGTCGAGGGTAATCAGCGCGTCGGAGACGTAGCCTGTGACATACACATTCGCCCCATCCGGGCTGACCGCCACACCATACCCGGCGTTCAGCAGGGTGTTGGTGTAGCGCTGCAGGAACGCGACCCCCAGGATGGACGGGCTGGGGTACTTCAGTGAGCCGGTGCTCGACCCTGATGTCTGGCGACCAAACACCATCACGGTGTCAGAGCTCTTTGTGGTGACATACACGTGCTCGCCGCCAGGGCTGAAGGCGATGCCATACGCTCCATCCATTCCGGTCAGAGATGAGCAGATCGGTCCGGCTGCCGGCAGGTTCGGGGCGAGCGGGTTGACGCACCCGTAGTTTGAGCCATTCCGGATGGTCTCCATGTGGGTGAGGTCTCCGTTGCCCTGGTCGCGCGCGTAGACGGCAATCGAGTCACCGGCGACGCCGGTGACATACACATTCGCGCCGTCCGGGCTGATTGCGACCTGCTCCGGGGTTGTGAAGCGATTGCTGAGCGATAGGCTGGCGCTGGCGTAGGCGGCTTGATACGAAAGCGAATTGCCGCTGAGGACATCGTAGAGGAACACCTGCGAACTGCCGGAGTCGGCAACGTAGACATGTTGCGCGTCGGGGCTGACGGCCACACCGTAAGGGCCGTTACTCGGCGCCGAGGAATTGCTGAAGGTCGACCCAAACAGATCATCCTTGCCCTTGAGCACATTGCAGGTAAACGTGTAATTCGCCGTTGGACGGCTGGGATCATTGGTGCTGAAGCTGAGCGTTGCGCTCTTGAGCCCGACGCTGGTGGCCAGGCATTGGACCGTTACGAGCTTGACCGCCCCGCCGTCAACGATCGTTGTGG
>JAGOCU010000346.1 GCA_017998555.1 Thermoflexales bacterium | reverse complement strand
GCAAGTGGCGTGCTGAAACTCGAAACGCTCGAGAAAGTCCTGATCGCCAAGACGGCCAAACGACCCGAAATGCGCGAGGCCAATATTTCGGCGCTGCGCAAGGGCGCAGCCGCCGCGGTCACGACCCAACCCGCCACCTCGTGACAGTTCTTTCCAAAAACCAACACCCCGGCGGAGCCGGGGTGTTGGTTTTTGGGAATTCATGCCGGAATCGGCGCGACGGACGAGGCCGGCTTCGCCCCGGCAGGCGCCCCGTGCTTCGCCCGCAACACGCGAAACAGGATGCGCGGATGCAACAGCGAGAACGGCGAGCGCAGCATCTGCTGCACGTAGAAGAAACCCTCGGCCACCACATCATCATCCGCCTGGACATGCAACACGCGGGTCATGTACTTCTGGAGCAGGCGGATCATCGGATTCTTCTCGGCATCGGCCGCGCGGCCCGCCTGTTCCAGGCGCGCCCAACGCCGATCCTCACCGGTGGCCATCATCCAGGCCGGCATCAGCACACCGAGGAGTTTCTTCTGGAAGCGCGCGGCCAGGCCATCCAGCGAGCCGACCCCACGCCAGGCGCGCTGCCCGCGCAGGCAGGCGTCCAGCTCGAGCGCCCCGGCGGCCGCCACCGACATGCCCTGGCCATACACCGGGTTCAGGGCGTAGACGGCATCGCCAAACGCGACAAAGGACTCGAGATGACGCGGCAGGGTCTCGTAGTGGCGCAGGCGGTTTTCACCCTTGCGGAAGCCGATGGGATCGCCTTGCGCTTTGGCGGCCTGGATCGCCTCATACACCCGCGGCGAGGGCAGGCTGCGCGCGTAGTCGAGAAAGCCGGCCTCGTCGACCGGAGGGTGCTCGCCATCCATCCCAATCATGCACACCTGCCACAGCCCACCCTCCATCGGCATGATCAAGGCGCCCCGGCGCTTGTCGGGGGCGGCCGGCATGACATACATCATCTTCCAGTCATGGCCGGGCGCGGCCTCGTAGAAGCGGGTTGAATAGCCGGGATCGGCCGTGACGACCGTCTCCTCGGGCGGGGCATAACCGAGCGTCTTCAACCATTCGGGGGCCTTTGACTCGCGCCCGCTGGCGTCGACGACGAAGTCCGCCTCGAGATGAATCTCGGCGGCGCCAGGCGCGCTGCGGTCGCGCAAGCGCACGCCCGTGGCGCGCTTGCCCTCGGCGTCGGCCAGCAGCCCGATCGCCTCATGCTCCTGGATCACCGTAAGGCGGGGGTGGTCCTTGAGGCGGCGAAAGAGGGTGAACTCGATGAGCGGCCGGCTGGCGCACAGCCCGCTCAGGGCCGAGGCGTAGGGCGCCTGGCGCCAGCGCCCAAAGACATTGAAGGCAAAGTCGGCGCCCATGTTGGCGACCACGGCCCCACCCTCGATGAGTTCCTGGCGGAAGCCCGGGAAGAGCTGCTCAAGGGCGTTGAGACCGCGGAGCATGAGCGCATGCGGCTGGCGGCCCTGCGGCACGCCCTTGCGCGGCTGCGGGCTGCCGGGCAGGCGGTCGCGCTCGACGAGGGTGACCCGCCCGAAGTGGCGCAGCAGCACCTGCGCGACGGCCATCCCGCCGACGCTGCTGCCGATCACCACCGCGTGGCGGGTGTTCTCGACGGGGTTCATAAACTGATTGGTTGTCATGTCCGTTCTCCTGATTACTCCTATCAAAACCAGCTTCGGAGGCGATATCCCTCCGGCTTCGCCGGGGGATATCGCCTCCGAAACCAGGTTCTGTCAGGAGTCTTCAATCTCGCTGGGTATGCAAAGGAGTTTAGGGATTTGACGCGCGCAGCCCTCTCATGAAGGGGCGATCGTCTCTCACCTATCGGGAAAAACAGGAATCTGCAATCCCCGGCTCCGCCGGGGATTGCAGATTCCTGTTTTTCCCGATTCCGCTGGCCAATCGACCGGCGGGCGGCGGACAAGCGTCAAATCCCGGCCCCAGCCCGGTGTTAACATCGTGGCGCCCAGCCGGTCCATCGTGACCTGCGTAGGCACGGAAACCAGCAAGATATGCCCGAAGACAACGTCCCAAACGGCGAAGTCCCCCGCCCTGTCAGTCCCCGTCCGCCCGGGCGTGCGCCCTCCCGCGCGCCGACGCCGCCGAATCAGCGCCCCGGCTACGTGCCAGCCGAAAAGCGCGCGCCAGCGGCAGACGACGGATCGCCCGCGACTCCGCCAGAACGGCAGACAACCGATCGCAGACCGCCGCCGGCCTCACCAGGACCGCAGATGGCGGCATCGGCATCAGCGAAGGCTGAGCGAAAACCGCCGACAGCGACGCCAGAGCCGCTGACACCCGCCCGCCCGCCACAACGAGCGGTCAGCAGCCGCCCCTCGAGCGGGCGCAAGCCCCGCCGCCGCAGCCGGCTCTCGCGTCTCGCCGCCCTGTTCTTCACCGTATCGGTCATCGGGGTCGGCCTGTTCTTCATCGCCGCCGCCGCAGGCGTGCTGTTCTACATGAACATCGCCCGCGAAGTGCCCGATCCCACCCAACTCCTGTCGAAACAGAGTCAGTTTGCCAGCACCAAGATCTACGACCGGAACGGCAACCTCTTGATTGAGCTGACCGATCCAACGGATCCGACTGCCGGGCGGCGCCAGCGGGTCGACATCACCCAGATCTCCGACTACGTGAAGCAGGCCACCCTGGCGACCGAAGATCCCAACTTCTACCGCTACAACGTCGGTTTCGATCCGGTCGCCATCGTTCGGATGATCTACTACGTTTTCACCGAACGCGACATCGTGAGCGGCGGCAGCACCATCACCCAGCAAGTGGCCCGCAATTTGCTGCTCGATCCCAAGGAACGGACATCCCAGACCATCACCCGCAAGCTGCGCGAAATCGTGCTGGCCAATGAAGTGTCGCGGCTTTACCCGCGCGACACGATCCTCGAGATTTATCTCAACGAAATCAACTACGGCAATCTGGCCTATGGCATTGAGGCGGCCTCGCAGACGTACTTTGCGAAACCGGCCTCGGATCTCAATCTGGCCGAGGGCTCGCTGCTGGCCGGCCTGCCCCAGGCGCCGGCATATTGGGACCCGGTCCTGCACAAGGACCGCGCCCTGCGCCGCCAGCAGGTCGTGCTCGAGCTCATGGCCGAGCGCGGGCTGATCTCCGACGCGCAGATCGAGCCGGCCCTGGACGCGACCCGCAAGAAGACCTTCACCCCGGGCCGGGTGAACTTCTCGGGCGTCGCCCCGCACTTCATGAACTACGTGCGCGACCAGCTCGATGCCGAATTCGGCCAGCAGCTCTATCGCGACGGCCTGCGGGTCCGCACCACGCTGGACGTCAACCTTCAGACGATTGCCGAGAAAGCCGTGCGCGAGCAAATCGCCAAGCTCAAGGACAAGAATGTCGGGAACGGCGCGGC
>JAGOCU010000037.1 GCA_017998555.1 Thermoflexales bacterium | reverse complement strand
GCGTAGACCGGGATGGAGACGATGCCCACCGCCAGAAGCGTGTTGACCAGGCCCGTCCCAAGCACGGTCACAATTGCGATCGCCAGGAGCAGGCTGGGAAAGGCCAGAAAGATGTCCATCGCCCGCATGATGAGATCATCGATCCACCCCCCGGCGTATCCCGCGATTGCGCCCAGCATCATCCCGATCGCAATGGCGAAGCTGGAGGTGATGAAGCCAATCTGCAGCGAAAGCCGGGAGCCGTGCACTACGCGGTCAAACAGATCGCGCTTGTTGCCATCAACGCCGAATATGAGCTCGGGTTTGGCCGGGTCGCAGCCCAGGAGATGCACGCACGGCGGATCGCGGCGCTTGACGCCGGCTGTTTCGATCTGATCTTCGTATCCGCGCGGGGCGATGACATCCGCGAACACGGCCACCATCGTCAGAAAGAAGAGCACCACCAGGCCGATCTGGGCCGAGCGGTGGCGCAACAGCCGGCGAAGCATCCGCCGGGTGGGTGACTGCGACGCCGTTATGGGAGGCCGCGCGGGTGGATTGACGGCCGGGGGTTGTGATGCAATCGAGGTCATGGCGTCACTTGGTGCGGATGCGCGGATCCAGGTAAGCGTACGAGATGTCCACCATGATGTTGACCAGCACAAAGAACAGGGCAACGATGACGGTGAAGGCCTGCACGACCGGGTAGTCGCGCGACAGAATCGCGTCGATGAGCTTCGTCCCGACGCCTGGCAGATTGAACGTGGTCTCGGTCAGCACAGCGCCCGAAAGCAACCCGCCGAATTGCAGGCCGATGATCGTGACGACCGGGACGAGCGCATTCCGGAAGGCGTGTTTCATGATGACCGCCCATTCCCTGAGGCCCTTGGCCCGCGCCACCCGGATGAAGTCCTGGGTCAGCACGTCCAGCATCGCCCCACGCGTCATCCGGGCGATGATCGCCAGCGAGACCGTGCCCACCGTCACCGTGGGCAGAATCATGTGCTTGAGCGCGTCGCCCAGAATGTCCCACTTGCCCTGGATGATGCTGTTCAGAATCACCGAGTTGGACAACATGAGGAGCAGGAAGCGCTGCAGTCCGGTGGCGTCTTCCAGTCCCCAGACTTTGAGCAGCGAGGGCAAATCAGCGCCTGACGTCAGCCGGGTCGAGGGCGGTAATTGAAACGGCGTGCCGGCCAGGGTCAGCGCAAACAAATAGGCCAGAAGCAGCCCAAGCCAAAAAATGGGCATCGACACGCCGATGTTGGCGAACACCATCGCGCCAACGTCGATCGCGCTGTTGTGCCGCACAGCCGAAACCACGCCCAGCGTGACGCCTAGCAGCGACGAAAACGCCGTGGCGAAGACGGTCAGTTCAATCGTCATCGGCAATCGCTCGGCCACGATGTCGGAGATATCACGCGAATCCTTGATCGAGGTGCCCAGATTGCCCTGGGCGAGGTTTTGGGCATACCGAACGAACTGAACCGGAATGCTGTCATTCAGCCCGAAACGCTCCCGAAACGCAAAGCACTTTTCCGGCGTCGCCTTTTCGCCCAGCATGATGTAGCAGGGGTCGCCCGGGATCAACCGAGCCAGGGAGAACGTGATCAAAAGGATCCCAAGCAGCACGGGGAGAAGCAATAGCAGGCGGCGTCCAATGAACTGCGTCATGAATCATTGCTTTGGAAGCGATATCCCCCGGCGCAGCCGGGGGATACCGCTTCCAACATCGTTTGTCTCTAGACTTCGAAGTCGGTGGTCTTTACTTCTTGTTCAGGAAGCCACCGAAGTAGTCATTCCAGTAGTCGAAGTTGCCGGAGTCGCCCTTGTGATACGGGCTCGACGCATCCCACTGGCGGGCGAAGGTCGCGACCACATCGTTGGCGTCCATCGTGGCGCCGTTGTGGAACTTGACGTTCGGGCGGAGCTTGAAGGTCCACTCCGTCGCGGCGTCGTTGGCCTTCCACTCGGTCGCCAGCACGCCCTTGAGCTTGACCGTGCCCGGCTCGAAGCTGAGCAGCGACTCGAACATCTGCCCGCACACGTTGAAGGTCTCGCCGTCGGTCTCATCGGCGCAGTCCAGGCTGATCGGCTCAGCCGCCTGCACGCTGACGAAGGTGTCCTTGGCGCCCTTCATGACGGCGTACTCGTTCGGGACCAGCGGGTTGGCATGCGCGCCCTCGACGCCGGCCTGGAAGGCCTCGCCTGAGAAGCCATGCGCGATGGGGATGACCGGGACGTGCTGCTTGACCAGCTCGTTCAGCTTGTCGTAGGCCGCCTGGCGCTTGGCGTTGTCGGCGGTCTGGCCGCCGGCCTTGATCTGGGCGATGATGTCGTCCCAGGGCTTGCCGAAGTCCTTCTTGACCCCGAAGTGGGTGTCATAGAAGTTCGTGGCATCCGGATAGTCCGCGCCCCATCCGAGCAGGAACAGGGTCTCACCGCCGTCGGCGACGCTCTTGAGGAACGTGCCGCTCTCCTTCGGATCGAGCTTGATCTTGATCCCGATCTTCTTGAGCTGAGCCTGGACTTCCTGGCCGACCTTGCCCGGCGCGCCAAGATACACGCGCGAGACCTCACGGTAGCTCAGCGGGTATTCCTTGTTGAAGTCGAAGCCGGCCTCGGTCAGCATCTTCTTGGCCTCGTCGGGCTTGTACTCCCAGCCCTTGACGTTGGCCGAGAAGCCCGGCTTGAAGCTCGGCGGCACGAAGTTCTCGGCCACAATCGAGCCGGCGGGATAGTACTCGTCGACGATCTTCTTGCGGTCGATGGCCATCGCCAGCGCCTGGCGGACCTTCTCGTTGTCAAACGGGGCCTTGGTGTTGTTGATGCCGACATACATGATGTTCAGCGGCTCCAACGCCACCAGCTTGAGCTTGGCATCCTTCTTGACGTTCTCGAAGTCCTCGGTCGCAACCTTGGTGATCGCGTCAGCGTTGCCTGACTTCAGCTCGAGCAGCGCCTGGGCGGGTTCCTTGGACCAGCGAATCACGAGCGTCTTGATCTTGAGCGCGCCGCCCCACCAGGTGGGGTTGGCGGCCATGGTCACCGAGTCGCCGCGCTTCCATTCAGTGATCTTGAACGGACCGGTTCCAACGGGCTTCTCGCTGATGGCCTTGGCGACGCCGCCGGTGGCCTTGATGTCGTCCTTCTGCAGAATGCCGAAGGACGAGCCGGTCAGCTTCTGGGGCAGGGCCGGGTCCGGCACGCACAGGCTGAACTTAACGGTCAGCGCATCGACCGCCTCGATTGACTTGATTTCGCCGGCTTTGCAGTCGGTCGACTCAAGCTTCTGGCCCGCAAACGCAGGCGCGGCGGTGGGCTTCGGGGCCTCGGTGGGCTTCGGCGCCTCAGTCGGCTTGGGGGCGTCGGTGGGCTTGGGCGCCGGGGGCGCCTCGGTGGGCTTGGGGGCGGCGGTCGGCGCCACGGTGGGCGCAGCCTGTCCGCAGGCCGCGAGCAGCAGGGCAGCCGCTCCGACCAGGCTAAACAGTCGAATCTTGTTCATCGGTTCTTCTCTCCTCTTTTTGGAAACGATCCTGATCACTCGCCGGTACTGGCCGGCGAATCGCGCGATTATAGTCCCCGGTTTGGGTTCGGGTAAAATCATCCCCACCCAGCCCCTATAGCTCAATGGATAGAGTATCGGCCTCCGAAGCCGCTGGTCGCAGTTCGAATCTGCGTAGGGGCATTTCCTCGTATGTGGCACGTCCTTCATGGTCCCAACACCGTCGCCCGCGATGAGGAAGTCGCCAAGATGCGGGCCCGGGTGGGCGACGACGCCATGGCGGACGTCAACGTTATTTCCTTCGGACCCGAGGCCGCATTGGCCGATATTCAGAATGCCGCTGAGACGATGCCTTTCTTTCTGGAGAAGAAGCTTGTCATCGTCCGCAATTGGCTCAGCAAACAAGGCGCGCCGCGCAAGCGCAAGGGCGAAGACGGTGGCGCGCTGGCAAAGCTGATCGCCTATCTGCCCGGGCTTTCCGACGCAACCGCCCTGGTCTTCATCGAGGACGGTTCGTTGCCGGAGAATCACCCGCTGTTGGCCGCCGCTGATGGAAAGGCGGGCCGGGCCAAGAAGTTCGAGGTGCCGGCCAATCCAGGCCGCTGGCTGGTCGAACGCGCCCAGGCCAAAGGCGGTCAGCTTTCGCCCCCGGCGGCCGAGGCCCTTGCCAATCGCATCAATCGCGGCAACAAAAACGACCGCGATCACTTCGAGGACGATAGCCGCCTGTATCTGCTCAAACTGGTCAACGAACTGGACAAGCTCTTGTCGTATGCCAACGGCCGGCGGATTGAGACCGCCGATGTCGAGGCGCTCGTGGCCGAAGAGGACGTCGCCGACATCTTCAAATTCGTCGATGCCATCAATGCCCGGGATGGCGCGGAAGCGTATCGCACCGTGCGCGCGATTCTGGCCCGGGGTGAGCATCCGCTCGTCGTCATGTCGATGACGGCCCGCCAGACCCGCACCCTGATCCAGGCCAAGGAAAATGAGCGGATGAGCGAGACCGATTTCGCGCAGCTCGTGGGCTTGCATCCCTTTGTCGCCCGCAAGGCCCTGTCGCAGGCTCGCGGCCTCGAGATGGACGCGCTCGTCCGCGCCCATCTGGCCGTGGTCGAGGCGGACGCGGCCGTCAAATCCGGGCGGATGGAAGATGTTGTTGCGTTGGACGCTTTGATTGCGACGCTGTGCGCGGGCTGATTCCGGAATGAGATCCCCCGGCATCGCCGGGGGATCTCATTCCGGAATCAAGCCAGGCGGAAGCCCGCCGCCAGCGGATCGTCCGGCGCGATCAGAAATTCGTGCCGGCCCGTAATCCAGGCCCGGCCGCTGATTTCCGGCGCCACGGCCGTGTAGGCGCCGAACGTCGTATCGCGCAGGGCTCGGCCGGTGAAACGTGTGCCCAGGATGCTCTCGACCACGAAGTCCTCATTCAGTCCCAGACGTCCGCGCGCCCGCTCGATCGCCACCCGCCCGCTGACGCCCGTCCCGGTGGGTGATCGATCGACCTCGCCCTCGGCAAAAATGCACACATTCCGGCTATGCGCGCCCGGGTCGTGGGGAGGACCGCACAGAATCGTGCCGTACAAAAAACCCAGATCCGCTTCAAAGGGGTGGGTGATTGGGTGAGCGGCCATGACTGCGCGCTTGATCCGCATACCGACATCGATCAGCGCTGCTGTCTCGCTGCCGTCGAGGCGGAATCCCAGCGCGGCCGCGTCAACGTAGGCGTAATACGCACCGCCATAGGCCAGGTCATAGGGGATCACACCCAGGCCGGGCACCTGCACGCGCGCGTCCTGGGCTGCCACATACGCGGGCACATTCTCGAACGCCACCCGGCGCACACGCTGGGCGATGGGGTCCCAATCCGCGCAGGCCGTCACCCGTCCGGCGGGCGTGTCCAGGCGCAGCGTCGGCGAGGGGCCGAGGGGCGTCATCATCCCGGTCTCGAACAAAACCGTGGTCAGGGCGATGATGCCGTGCCCGCACATGGTCGAGTAGCCTTCGTTGTGCAGGAAAAGCACGCCGGCGTCGCCGTCCTCTGTCACAGGCTCGGTCAGGATGCAGCCGTACATGTCGTCGTGGCCGCGCGGCTCGAGCATGAGCGCCGTCCGCACGTTGTCATAGTGCAGTTTCGCGTGGCGGCGTTTGGCGAGGATCGTCGCCCCCAGCAGGGTGGGGTAGCCCTCGACGATCACCCGCAAGGGCTCGCCCTCGGCGTGCGCGTCGACCGTCCGTATGCGCATCCAGTCTTCCGGCGGTGTCCAGTTCATACGAGGGCGGATGAGAGTCGAACTCACCGCAGCTTGCTGAGCAACCTGCCAACGGTTTTGAAGACCGCAACGCCCACCGGAGCGTATCCACCCTCGCAGCCGATTCTAGCCCAGGCGCATCGCGAAAGGTATTTTCCGACGATCATCCCCCGTCCCGGCGTACGCCGGGACGGGGGATGATCGTCGGAAAATACGCGTGGCCGGGCGCCTCCGGTATACTCCCGCGATGCCAAAACGCCCGACAAATCAGCCCCCGGCCGGGGACGAACCCGGCGCTTCGGCCCGCGCCTTTGAGGATGGATTCCAGGAGCTGGAGCGCATCGTCAGCGCGCTCGAGAAGGGCGATCTGCCGCTCGAAGAGGCGCTCAAACTACACGCGCGGGGACAGGAGTTGGCGGCGGCCTGCGCAAAGCAACTGGACGATGCCGAGCTCAAACTGCGCCAGCTTCAGCCTGAATCCTAGTCCTCATTCATGGGCTTTATTCTCAATATCTTCACCGTGCTGATCGGCACGGCGCTGGGTGTCATGCTCGGCAATCGCCTGCCTGAGCGCGTGCGCGAGACTGTCCTGAACGGCCTGGGTCTCGCCACCCTTGGCTATGCCTCCCTGAGCATCGTGGATTCGATGGCGAATCAGACGAATGGCGCCGTCAAGTTCCTGGTCGTCTTGTTCTCGATCGTCCTGGGCGGAATCGCGGGCGAAGCGCTTGAACTGGACGCGGCTTTGACCCGCTTTGGCGGGTGGCTCGAGCGAACCGTGGCCCGCCGGCGCGGCGGTTCGGGCAGCGCCGAATCATCGGCGCGATTTGTGCGGGGTTTCGTCTCGGCCAGCCTGCTTTTCTGCGTCGGCCCGATGACGTTTCTGGGATCGATTCAGGACGGCCTGCGCGGTGACGTTTCGCTGATCGCCATCAAGAGCGCCCTGGATCTGTTCTCGTCGCTCGCCTACGCGGCGTCGCTTGGGGTGGGGGTGGGCTTCAGCGTGATCTCGATCTTTGTCATCCAGGGCGGGCTCACCGCCGGCGCGGCGGGCGCGCAGAACCTCTTTTCGCCCACCATGGTGGCCATCCTCTCCGCAACCGGCGCGCTCCTGGTGCTCGGCATCGGCCTGAGCCTGCTCGAGATCAAGAAGATCCGGCTGGCCAATTTCCTGCCCGCGCTGCTATTCGCCCCTGTCGGCGTCGTTGCGATGCATATCGCCGGCGTCGCAGGGTTCTAGCCGCAAAAGGGCCGAAATCACAAACCCCGCGCGAAGCGCGGGGTTTGTGATTTCACCGGAAGCCTTCGGGTCAACCCCTAGTCCTCTTCGTCGTCGAAGAGATCGTCATCGTCATCATCATCGTCGTCGTCCAACGAAAGATCGTCATCTTCGTCGTCGTCCATCGAGCCAAAATCGGTTGAGACGGGATCATCCTCGTCTTTTTCCTCGAGGTCTTCAAGCGAGACTTCTTCAGTCTCCTCTTCCTCGTCGTCGTCCTCTTCATCGTCGACGAGGTCATCATCCTCGTCCTCGTCTTCGTCATCATCGGCGTCATCATCGTCGTCGTCGTCGCCCGGTCCCGCAGTCGCCGCGAACATTGCGGCGCTGGCCATCGCGTCGGCGACGGCGTCCGGAGCGCTCCGGTCGACGCGGGCCGCGAACGCGCGCAGGCTCGTATTCAGCATGAGCAAGTCGTACGACCACGGCGCGAGCGATTCAACATCCACGCTTTCGAACGCGGATTGCGAATCGTCCAGCGCGCGCAAATGCGTGTCGCTGACCTGGCTGCGGATTTCGTCGTGGATCAGATGGTCGAGTCTCATCGGAATCATGTCTGCCCTCGTGTAATTTCCGGTCGAGATTATAGATCAGAGCAGGTATCATCACACGACTTTGCAGCGTGTCGCTCTTGTCCATGACTGGCTCAATCAACTCGGCGGCGCCGAGGACGTTCTGGTTGCCCTGAAGCGCCTTTTTCCCGCGGCGCCCGTCTTTACGTCGATCTACGACCGGGAGCGCATGCCGGCCGCCTGGCGGTCATGGGACATTCGGCCGAACTGGATGGATCGGCTGCCCGGCATCCACCGTCACCATCAGCCTTACATGCCGCTGTATGCCCTGGCGTTTGGCGCATCCCGGGTTCCGGCTGGCTACGACGTGATTCTGAGCAACAAGAGCGCCTTCTGCTTCGCGATGGGTGCCGCGAACCCCGCCGCCCGCCGGATCTGCTACTGCCTCACGCCAACCCGTTTCATCTACGACTTTGACGCCTACGCTGCCCGGGAATCGATTCCCGCCATCGCCGTGCCGGCGCTGCGCCTGGCCAACGCTGCCTTGCGTCGATTCGAGCGGGCTGCCGCGCAGCGGATCGATACGTTTATCGCGATCTCGTCGGAGGTCCAACGCCGTATCCGAGCGCTGTATGGCCGGGAATCCACGGTCGTCTACCCGCCCGTCGATGTGGCCCATTTCACCCCTGGCCCGAGCGCCGCGCCGGGCGACTACTTTTTCATCGCCTCGCGCCTGCTTCCCTACAAACGCATCGATCTTGCGATCCGGGCCTGCGCGCGATTGGGGTTGCGCCTGGTGATCGCCGGTGACGGCCGCGACCGCCCGCGGCTGGAACGCCTGGCCGCCGCAAGCGGCGGCGTCACGTTTTTGGGGCGGGTGAGCGACGAGCGCTTGCTTGAGCTGCTCCGCGGCTGCCGAGCCTTCATTTTCCCCGGTCTCGAGGATTTTGGGATTGCGCCGATCAATGCCATGGCTTGCGGTCGCCCCGTCATCGCCTTCGCCGCTGGCGGCGCGCTGGACACGGTTCATGACGGGGAGACTGGGTTGCTCTTCCCCGAGCAGACCGTGGAATCGCTCGCGGACGCCCTCGTCAGATTCGATGGTGTAAGATTCGCGCCCGGCCTCCTCCGGAAGCATGCTGAGTCTTTCAGCGTCGAGCGCTTTGAGGCCGAGCTGCTGTCCGTCATCGACCGGCAGGCCTGAGCGCGAAGCGAGCAGCCTGCCCGACGACCGTGAGGACCCAGCCGTGCGTCGCACGGCCGAACCCCCCGCTTGACTCCGGCAGCGCTGACGAACGGACTTTGCGTCATCTTGTTGGCCGCGCGGCCAACGGGGCGGCTGACAGGAATCACAGGGACGAATGGAAGCGTATTGTTTCAAATGCCGCGGGAAGCACGAACTGAAGGATCCCCGGCCGATCTTTTTCGCAAACGGTTCTCCCGCCACCCAGGGGACGTGCTCGAACTGCGGCAGCGAGAAGGTCTTCAAGATGGGTCGCACCGACGCCCACGAGGGAATGGAGAAGCCCACCCCCGTCAAGCGCGAGCCGAAGCCCAAGGCCGCGAAGACGGCCACGAAGTCGGCCGCAAAGACCCGCGCGGGTTCGAAGGCGCGCGCTGTGGCAGAGGCGGATGGCGGTGCAGGGCACGCTTCCAAAGGCCGGCCGCTGGTCATCGTCGAATCCCCGGCCAAGGCCAAGACCATCGGCAAGTTCCTCGGCGCGAAATTCTCAGTGCGCCCCTCCATTGGCCATATCCGCGACTTGCCCAAGAGCCGCCTCGGGGTCGACCTCGAACACGACTTTGAGCCGACCTATATCGTGCCCATGGCCAAGCGCAAGACCGTCAAGGAACTCCGCCTGATCGCGGCCGACGCCCGGGAAATATGGCTGGCCACCGATCCCGACCGCGAGGGTGAGGCCATTTCCTGGCATTTGAGCAAGGCCCTTGAGGCCGAGCTGGCGGGCAAGCCTGTGCGACGTGTCGAATTCCACGAGATCACCGAGGACGCCATTCGGCACGCCTTCGCCCATCCGCGCGAAATTGACACCAATCAGGTGGACGCGCAACAGGCCCGGCGCATTCTCGATCGCCTGGTTGGCTATAGCCTGAGCCCGCTGGTCAGCGACAAATTGAGCCGGCGCGGACTGAGCGCCGGGCGGGTGCAATCGGTCGCGCTGCGCCTTGTCGTGGAGCGCGAGCGCGAGATCCTCGGGTTTGTCCCGGTGGAGTACTGGTCGCTTGAAGCCGAGCTGGCCAAGCGCGCGGCCGAGGCGGCCGTGAACGGGAACGGATCCTTCATCGCCCGCCTGTTCAAGGTGCGCGGCGCCGATCCCGACCTCCGGAACGAGACCGACGCCCAGGGCGTCCTGACGGCCCTCGAAGGCGCGGACTGGGTTGTGTTCCGGGTGGATCGCAAAGACCGCCAGCGCAAACCCGCGGCGCCCTTCATCACCAGCACCCTCCAGCAGGAGGCGAGCCGCAAGCTCAATTTCAACGCGCGCCGGACGATGGGCGCCGCCCAGTCGCTGTATGAAGGTGTTGACACCGGTGCGGGTACGACTGGTTTGATCACCTACATGCGCACCGACTCGGTCAATGTGGCCGAGACCGCCCAGGCTGATGCGCGCGCCTTTATCAGCGAGCGTTTTGGCAGCGAGTTCCTGCCCGATGCGCCGCCCAAATACACGTCGCGTGCCAAGAACGCCCAGGAAGCCCACGAGGCCATTCGCCCAACATCCGTTCAGCGCACGCCCGAGTCCATGAAGGCCCACCTGGACCCGGATCAGTTCCGCCTCTACGACCTGATCTGGAAGCGGTTTGTGGCCAGCCAGATGGCAAATGCCATTTTCGACGCAACGACGATTGATATCGATGCGCGGGTGCGCGGCGCGGCGCCAGCCGCAAATGGCGCGCCTGAGTATCACTTTCGGGCGACCGGCTCGATCATCAAGTTTTCGGGCTTCCTCAAGATCTATGAGGAAGGCCATGATGAGGGCGAGAAGCCGGCCGAAGAAGACGAAGGCCGTGATCGGCGCCTGCCCTCCGTCGAGTCGGGCGAAGCGCTGAATTTGATCCGCCTGATCCCCGAGCAGCACTTCACCGCCCCGCCGCCGCGCTACACCGAGGCCAGCCTGGTCAAGGCGCTCGAGGAATACGGCATCGGCCGGCCCAGCACCTATGCCGCGATCATGACCACCATTCAGTCGCGCCAATACGTCACGCGCGAGGGCAAGCAGCTGCGCCCGACCGAGCTCGGCTTTCAGGTGAGCGATCTGCTGGTGGGCAACTTTTCCCGTTATGTCGATGTGGGTTTCACCGCCCATGTCGAGGAAGAGCTTGACGACATCGAAACGGGCACCCGGGCCTGGCAGCCGGTGTTGCACGAGTTCTATGACCCGTTTCGGCAGTCCGTGAAGGACGCCACCGCCAGCATCGAGAAGGTGGCCCGGGTGATCGAATACACCGGCGTCACGTGTCCGACCTGTCTTGAAGGACGCCTGGTGTATCGGACCAGCCGAAGCGGCCGCTTCATTGGCTGCGATCGATACCCAAAGTGCACCCACACTGAACCGATCACCCTGCCCGGTGTGGTCTGTCCCAAGTGCGGGGGCAAACTCGCCGAGCGCAAGATGAAGAAGGGCAACCGTTCGTTCTTCGGTTGTGTCACCTATCCCGCCTGCGACTTCACGACCTGGCAGCGCCCGCTGGCCTTTCCGTGCCCTACCGGCGACGGTGGACTGATGGTGGACGCCGGCAAGGGCAAGGCCCGCTGTCTGCTGTGCGAGGGCGTCGTCGACGTGCCGGAAGTCGCCGTCGCGGCCTGAACATCATTGTTCCCCAAACGCAAAAAGGCCCGCTCCAGCGTACGCCGGAGCGGGCCTTTTCGCGTTTGGGCGTGTGCTCGAGCCGATGGGCCTATCGGGCCGCGTTGAGGATTTCGCGCCAGCCGGCAATGGGCCGCCGCCCGATGAGTCGCTGCTTTCCGATCTCAAAAATGGGCTGCGTATTGATCCCGCGCTTGCGCTGCTCCGCGTCGGTGGCTTGAATCGTGGCAAGCGCCTGGCGCTGATCGACGCAGACAGCGAACTCGGCCTGATTCAGGCCGGGCAGCGTCGCCGCCTTCTTCTTCATCAGCGCGACGAGCCCCGCATCATCGGTCGCCCATGTTTCGGGCTGGTCACGGAACAAAATCTCGTGCATGCCCCAGAATTCATGCTGCCGCCCGGCGCAGGAGGCCGCCTCGTGGGCGCGCACGCTGCGCTCGCCATGATTCAGCACGTCCCGGAAGACGAGCCTGAGCTTGCCTGACCGTACATACTCCTCGATGAGAACGGGTTCTTCGGTCAACACGTGACCGCGGCATTCCGTTCAGAGGAAATCGGAGTAATCCGTCAGCGTGATCGGCGCGTCGGCGCGTCCAAGATACGGAAACCCTTCCGCCGTAACGCCCTGTTCGATGCCCTTGTAAACCAACGCGATCCTCGTGGGCTGCGGAGTGGACGGAACGACCTGGACTGGCGCGCCAGGTGCGGGTTGCGGGGTGGAGGTCGATGTCGCCGCCGCAGTCGGCGCCAGAGTCGCTTCCGCCCGGGCCATCGCCGTCGGTGATGGCGCCGCGACAGGCGAACTCGCCGGGGTCGATGCGCCGCCACAGGCGCTGACGAGCGCCGCCATCGTGAAAAGGATTGGGAGGGTCAGTCTGCCAGCCAAGGACGACACTGTAGCCGAGTTTCTGCCGCGCGCGCGCCCGATTCTGGCGCGTTAAGGATGACGTAATCTGGCGCGCCCGGAAACATCGCATCCGTTGCGCGGCGCCCCTGCATACGCCATGCGCTCAGGGCTGATCGGCGTCCTTGGCCTCTTCTGGCGGCTTGTTCTCGGGCGGCATGGCGCGCAAGATCAAGCGGCGGCCGCCGACCCGGACAGGATAGGCGACCCGGCGTGCCTGGCCAATCGGTTTCGGTTTCTCGACTGGACGACTTCCGCGCAAGCGTTCCAGTAAGTTCGGGGCGCGAATAACCGGTGTGGGTGGGGGTGTCTGCGCTGCCGGCGTGGTCGGTG
>JAGOCU010000345.1 GCA_017998555.1 Thermoflexales bacterium | reverse complement strand
GCGCGCTGCCCGGGAACGAGGTCACTCACGTCTCAATCGACCCGCAGGGCCGGGTGTGGGCGGCGACCGCCCAGGGGCTGGCGATGCGCCAGGGCGGGGCCTGGCAGAAGTTCTTTCCGCCCGGCACAATGGTCGAGAGCAACCGGGTGAACGGCCTGGCCGCCGACGCGACCCGGGTGTGGGTGTCCTCCAGCGGGGCAAGCGCCGTATCAGCGACGATTGCCGCTCGCGGCGTCATCACCAGCCCGATAGGCAATGTCGTGCCAACGATCAGCAGCTTCACGCCGGCGCAAGGCGCGCCAGGCGATGTGGTCGTCATCACGGGCTCAGGCTACGACACGCGCGGGCCCGAATTCAACCTGGCCCGTTTCTGCTGCGCCGACGGGCCGTCGGGCACGCCGGCGCCTCTGGCCGAGATCCAGTCGGTCGGCTACACCACGATGTCGGTCAAAGTGCCGGTTGGCGTGTCCACCGGCAAACTGCAGGTCGAAGCCAATGGACTGCGATCGTCCTTGAGCGCAGCAGAATTCAAAGTCAAACCGAAGATCACCGGTTTCTCGCCCTCATGCGTCGGCCTGGGCGGCCTGCTCACCGTGGACGGGGCCGGACTGATGGACGGCAGCGGGGCCGCCTATATCACGGTGGGCTCGGGCGCGGAGCGCATCGCCGACGCCACCGACCCGACCCAGGTACGGACCTTCCTGCGCCCCGGTGACACAACGGGCAAAGTCGTTGTTCGGCTGACCAATGGCCAGGCGGCGACCAGCACGACCAATCTGACCGTTCCGGCGCTGTCGATCAATCAGACCAAAGCCCAGCAGGCGATTACGGGCGCGCCGATGATCTGGGGCAAGCGCACGCTGGTCACCATCGACGCGCGCTCAACCGGCGCCTGCCAGGACGCCATCACCGACGCCAAGGTCGAGTGGCGCTTTGCGGGCGATCAATACCTTCCCGGCGGCACGTTCAGCAATCCGGCCGGCAAGGTCGCGATCAAGGCCGGCGACAACGGCGGGGATGGGATCACGCCCTACGTCAACGTTGTGGCCAACATTGATCCTGACGATGCGCTGGACCTGTTCCCGCCCAACCTGTTCTCGTCGCCGCTGATTGGCTTCATGGGCGCGCGCATAACCCTCAAACGGAATGGCATCCAGTTGGCCCAGTACAACGTGCCCGCTTCAACCTTCAACTTCGTTGATACCGGCGCGGTTCGGCGCCGGGTTCGGGTGATGAGCATCTACCCGAGTGACGTGGCGTCCGATCCGAACCATGATCAAAACATCTACGACGGCTTCCAGGCCATGGCCCGGATCTACCCACAGCAGGACTATCGCGTCACCTGGGGCAGCCGCTGGTGGGCGACGACGACGCCGATCTACTTCACCGCGCCGTTCTCGATCACGATCGGCGAAAACGACGGCGACCCGCGCGACGAGGTCGACGATTACCTCGATCCGGACGGCTATGACTGGGGCGTGGCCGCCTTTGACGCCAATCTCACCGGCGACCTGAGCGCCGGCGGCCTGAGCAGCAACGGTTGGGATACGGTCTCGATCGATGCTGACAAGAACGTATCGGGCCGCTACATGGCCCACGAACTGATGCATGCCTGGGGCTTTGTCGACTCGGACGCAGCCAACTACGAGAACGTGCCGGTCACCGGCGGCGACCATCACTCGCGCTACGACGAGGGGCGCTGGTCTGACAAGGACAAGAACTTCACCGATGACTGCAGCATGAGCCGCGAGTTCCAGGACGCCTTGGCGGCTCAGAGCGTTCCAAACGCCAAGGTGGTCCGGCTGGATTCGGCCGGGTGGAAGATCATGCTCACGACGGCGTGCGCGGTCGCCTCCGGCAAGAACCAGACCGACACGGCCAAGTCCGTCATCTCGTATGCGCCCGCGCGCCGGAACTACAACACCTTCATGGAGTTGGAGGACTACAAGGAGTTGTTGGCCCAGTTGTGCTTCTACTGGTATGGACCCGACGAGTACTCGTCCGCCTGCCCGGGCTACAGCCTGTCCTATCTTCCGGCATCGTTCAAGGCTCAGGTCGACCCGAAGGGTGGAAAGGAGATCTCGCCGAAGGCCCTGACCGCGACCGTTACGCGGACCCTGCGCCTGACCGGCAAGATCGGCGCAACGGGACTTGTGACGCCTTCGGTGTCGTTTGTCGCCATCGACGACGGAGCGGTGACGCCGGAGGACCCCGAAGGCATCTACCACCTGCGCGTGCTCGGCGCCGGCGATGTCGTCTTGCACGATCAATCGTTCTCGTTGCCCGAGAGCGCGCTGATCCCGCACGATGAGGCCGCGGCGCCCGCCGCGCGCGGGCCGCTTCATGCCGCGTCCGAGCCTGAGGGCAAGTTCAATCTGCGGGTGCCGTTTCCGGTCGGCGCGACCGGCGTCGACATCTTCCACGACGGGGCGCCAATCTGGTCCGCAGCGCCCAGCGCCAATCCGCCCACGATCAGCGTGCCGGTCCTGTCCGGCGCGGTGATCAGCCCGGTGTTGCCGATGACGGTGACCTGGACATCGGGCGACATCGACGCCGATCCGCTCCAGTTCGGGCTGGATTACTCCCCCGATGGCGGCGTGACCTGGGTGTTGGTTTTGCCGCATGTCACGGGAAATTCGGCCTCATTTGTGCCCAACCTGCTCGCCGCGAGCGCAAACGCGCGGATTCGCGTTCGGGCCAGTGACGGTTTCAACACCGCCAGCGCGACTTCGGCGGCGTTCACCCTGCAGAAGAAGGCGCCGGTGGCCCTGATCGAAGCGCCGACCGACGGCGCGACCGTGGGCGAGGGTCTGCCCCTCGTGCTCAGCGGCGGCGGGCTGGGCTCGGGCGGCTACAACCTGCCCAACTTCGCCTACGCCTGGAGCGCCGACGGCAAGGCCCTCACCGGCGGCCAGATCACCAGCGTGACGCTGCAGGTCCCCGGCGTGCACACCATCACCCTCAAAGTCGGCGACGGCGGGTTGACCGGCACCCGGACTGTGTCGGTGACCGTCATCGCCGACTATGACCAGGACGGGCTGCCTAACGGCTGGGAGCAAACCTATGGCCTCAATCCGTTGGATCCGACTGATGGCACGGCCGATCCGGACGGCGACAACCGCTCGAACCTGGAGGAGCTGGCCATCGGGACGAACCCGAAGGTTGCCGATACCGATGGGGATGGTTTCTCGGACGGCGTCGAGGCCGCCCACGATACCGATCCCCTCGATCCGCTCAACTTCCCCTCACTGACGCCCGTGCTGAACGTCGGATCGAACTCGATGGGCTTCACCTTCAACATGTGGTCGCCGGGCGTCGATCCGAAGTCGACCTGGGTGACCAACCCCGGCATGGGTGTGCTGACCTGGACGGCCACAGCCAGTGATCCGTGGATCAAGC
>JAGOCU010000344.1 GCA_017998555.1 Thermoflexales bacterium | reverse complement strand
GCATCGCCCAGGAAGCCATCGCGAACGCGCTGCGGCATGGCGATGCCCGGCGGGTGCTGGTCGAGCTGAGCAGTACCCAGGGGGCCTTGACGCTGACCATCGCCGACGATGGGCGCGGGTTTGATGTATCGCAGCCGGGCAACCCCGACGGCCTGGGCATTTTCAGCATCCGCGAGCGGGCCAGCGCCATCGGGGCGACGGTGAACGTGAGCAGCGCCCCCGGCGCCGGCGCGCGGGTGCAGGTCGCGCTGGGTCTGGGGCGCTCATCCGTCTGATGCATGCGTCAGCGGCGGGCCGGCCGCGATCCGGGCGAACAGATCTTCATCCGAGGCGCGAGTGCCGTAGATCGCCTCGCACCACCACGTCGCGCCGGCGGCGGCGTACTCGCCCACCCGCGCCCCGTCACTCGGATCACGCGTGATGCCATCCACCGCCACCTCGAACGGCGCGTCGCTCGTCCGGTGCTGGCGAATGATGGCGACGCGCTCCGCAATCCAGTCCGGCGGATGGGTGACGTTTTGCTGCTCGTCGATGGTCCCCATGATCCAGCCGTCCCAGCGCGCGGCCCGGCGCAGGGCGGCCGGGCTCTCGCCTCCGATCCAGATCGGCACGCGCGGGCGCTGGACCGGCGTGGGGGTGATCCGGGCGGCCTCGGCGGTGTAGAACGGGCCGTGATGGGTGACAGTCTCGCCGGCCATGAGCCTGGCCAGCAGGTCGAGCCCCTCGTCGGCCATCGCCGCGCGGGTCTTGTGGTCGCGCCACTCGCCCCACGGCTCAAAGTCGAACTTCTCACCCAGGCCAGCGCCGAAGATGACCCGGCCCTCGCTGAGCAGATCGAGTCCGGCCAGGGTTCGGGCCAGCAGGTGCGGGCGATAGCGCGGCATGGGGGCCACGCCGGTGATGAGTTTCAGACGTTTTGTCACGCTGGCTGCGGCGGCCAGCATCACCCACGGGTCTCCGGCCCCCCAGGGAAACATGACGTGATCCCACAGCCACAGACCCTCCCAGCCAGCGGCCTCGGCGGCCTGGGCGAACTTGGCGATCGCGCGCGGATCCGCGTGGGTGCCAAACGGGACGACTTCGATGCCGAAATGCATGGTGCGCCTCCCTGACGTTCATTCTATTCCTCCGTGCCAAACCGGCGCTGCCCGTGGCCGGCCGCAACGGCTCGATGCGCGAACTACGGCGCCGGACGCTGCGCCTCTGGGGATGGCTGCTGCGGATACGGAAGAGGCTGCATCGGATACTGCGGCAGCGGCCGCTGCATCTGCTCCGCCTGCTTGGCCTTGCGGCGCATCTTCGAGAAGTTGAACATGTTGAAGAAGTGCATGGCCCCCAACACCAGCATCACCACCCCGAGCTTTGCGCTGACGTACTCCACTGACCCGACCAGGGTGGTCGGCTTGAAGCCCGCGCTCAGATACAAGGCGATGAATCCGAGGTTGATCAAATAGAAGCCCACCCGCAGCAGGTGGTTGACCGCCGCCGCCATGGTCTTGTCACCGTGGAACGCGTCGATCAGAAAGATAGCGCCGTTGCGATAAAGGGTTTGGGCCACCCAGATTGTGAGCGCGATGGCCAGGACGAGATAGATCGCATGGTCGATCTCTTGCATGATGTGTCTCCTGTGTCCGCGGGCGTGAAATTGGGCGCCCGTCGGTTGAAGAACACGATATGCGCTGACGGCGGATATGCCTGCGCGAATGTTGACGGGGTTTTGCTTTGCGCTTTGTATCGCCAGGCAACGGAATGGGCCCGCGCTCTCGCCGTGAGCGGCCCGCTCCGCGGGCATGTCGAAGTTCGCGCGGGATGACGGGTGTTGCGGGTGTGGCCCGCGCGTGGGATGACGGGGACGGGCGAATCCATGGGTGGGCAAAGCACCCGCCGATAGGATCGTGCGTGCCACAGGTTGGTGGCGGGTGCTTCGCCCCTACAGGGGTTGCATGTTCGGTGTAATCCGTCGTCATCCGCGTCATCCGTGATCTATAATCCGCCCCGAATCGAACAATTGTGCTAATTCGCATGGCCAAAGAAAAGACCAAACCCACCGAGCCTACCCAGGCCGAGCTCGAACTGGAAACCAACCAGTACGGCCGCATCCGGCGCATCGACATCGATGTCGAGATGAAACAGGCCTACCTGTCCTACTCGATGTCGGTCATCGTCGCCCGGGCCCTGCCCGACGCCCGCGACGGCCTCAAACCCGTCCAGCGCCGCATCCTGTATGTGATGCACGACACCGGGCTGCGGCCCGAGACGCCCTACCGCAAGAGCGCCCGCATCGTCGGCGACGTGCTGGGCAAATACCACCCCCACGGCGACATGAGCGTCTACGACGCCATGGCCCGCATGGCCCAGGACTTCTCGATGCGGTATCTCATCGTCGATGGCCAGGGCAACTTCGGCTCGGTCGACGGCGACCCGCCCGCGGCCATGCGCTACACCGAGGCCCGCCTCAGCAAGCCGGCCGTCGATCTGCTGGCCGACCTCGACAAGAACACCGTCACCTGGCAGGACAACTACGACGGGACCCAAAAAGAGCCGACCGTCGTGCCGGCCGGGTTCCCCAACCTCATCGTCAACGGCGCCACCGGCATCGCGGTCGGCATGGCGACCAACATCCCGCCCCATAACCTGGGCGAGATCGTCGACGCCACCGTCTTCATGCTTGAGCGCATGGCGGCGACCAAAGCCGCCAAGGCCACGGTCAAACCGGGCGAGCCCATGCCCGCCCTGCCCGAGCCGGATGTCGATGTCGACGAGCTGATCAAGTTCGTCAAAGGCCCCGACTTTCCGACCGGCGCGATCGCCTTCCGCTACAACGACGCGGTCGAGGGCGGCGACGCGATCAAAGCCACCTACGCCACCGGGCGCGGCAAGATCATCGTCCAGGCCAAGGCCCACATCGAGGAAGGCACCCGCGGGCGCACCCACATCATCGTCACCGAGCTGCCCTACGCGGTCAACAAATCCTCGCTGATCGAGCGCATCGCCGATCTCGCCCGCGACGAGAAGATCACCGGAATGACCGACATCCGCGACGAGAGCGACCGGCGCGGGATGCGGATCGTCATCGACATCAACAAGAACGACGACCCGCGCAAGGTCCTCGCCGCGCTGTACAAATACACCGTGATGCGCAGCACCTTCGGGGTGATCATGCTGGCCCTGGTCCCCGACGCGACCGGCCGGCTCGAGCCGCGCGTGCTGCCCCTGCGCCGCCTGCTGCACATCTACATCGAGCACCGCCGCGAGATCGTCCGGCGCCGGAGCGAGTTCGACCTCGCCAAGGCCCTCGAGCGGGCCCACATCCTCGAAGGCCTGGTCCGCGCCCTCGACATGATCGACCGGATCGTCAAGCTCATCCGCGCCTCGCGCGACACCGAGATCGCCCGGCGCGGCCTGGT
>JAGOCU010000343.1 GCA_017998555.1 Thermoflexales bacterium | reverse complement strand
TCGCCGGGTTGTTGATGGCGCGGGCCTGCTGATTGTGGGCGCCGTCTTTGGCGGCGCCCTGCTGCTGGGACTGGGCGCGGCAGCGGCAGCGCCAGACGAAGCCGCCGCGTCGCGCGCTGACACAACGGTTTTCCCCGATCACCGGCCGGCTGCGGCCAACCCGCCCCGCCGGCCCGATGACGAGCCGGGCGATTTTCTGGCGTATCTGCCCATGATCGGGCGCATTCCGAAAGCGTCAACGGTGATCGTTAATGAGGTGATGTATTGGACCCCGCCCGAGGCCGCGCATGCGTGGATCGAGCTCTTCAACAGCGCGCCCCTGACGATCTCCCTGGCAGGATGGTCGCTCAGCGCCGATGACGGCGCGCCCGCCCTGACGCTGCCTGCCTGGAACATACCGCCTGGCGCGTATCTGGTAATCAGCCTCACCGGCGGCACCGACGATGCGGATTTCTCGGACGGGGTGTCCACCGTTTTCACCACCGGCCTGTCGCTGAGCCGGACTCAGGGCAGCCTGGTGCTTTTCCGGGGCGCCAACGACATCGCCGACTTCCTCGCCTGGAGCGACTCGCTGGTCTTCACTGCCGGACCAAGTTTCGCGGGCGCCACGATTGCGGCGCAATGGTCAGTGAGCGAAGTCGTCCGGCTGGCCGAGTCGGACGGCCTCGCGCTCACCCGGCCGGTCGAGCCAGGAGACAGCATTGGGCGAGATGAAGACAGCACGGATACCAATGCCGCCCAGGATTGGGCGGGACATGGCGGCCCAAACGCATTGCGCCCGTCGCCCGGCGCGCGCAACCAGCACGATATCGACGCCGAGCTGTACTATCAGGGCGCGCTGGCTCGCCCGCTGGCGCCGCCGACGCCCACACCGCTGCCCCAAAAGGCCTGGACGGTGATGGTGCTGATGGATCCGCGCGACCCCAATCTTGCCACCGGATGGCTGAGCGACATCAACAAGATGGAGAAAGCCGGGTCGGATGCCAACGTCAACGTAGTTGTGCAGTATGGCTACGCGCCCAACTACACCTACCGATATCACATCCAGACCGACGGGAGCTCCGACCAGAGGGTGCGCTCGCCCACCCTGGTCATCACCTCCGGCGTTGCGACGAATCCGGCCGACCCCGCCACGCTCAAGGCCTTCATTGCCTGGACAAAGGCCACCTATCCAGCCAGCCACTACGCGCTCGTCCTGGCCGGGCATGGGCAGGGCTGGAAGGGCACCATGATCATCGGCGGCCAGGATACCTTGAGCATGGCCGAGTTGCGCGACGGGATGTCCGAGCTGGGCCGGAAGTTCGATGACGTGTTCTTCTACTCCTGCCTGATGGGCATGGCGGAGGTCGGTTATCAGGTTGCCGACCATGCCGACTACATGATCGCCAGCGAGGAAATCACATACGTGATGTTTCCCTGGGAAGCGTTTATCAACAAGATCAAGGCCAACCCGGCCATGAGCGCGTCGAGTTTTGCCGACACGGCGACGATCGACTTTGCGGCGGCATTGACCGCAACGATCCTGAATCACACCACCGCATCCATCGATCTGGCCAAACTCAAGAATACGCTGAAGCCGGCGATCAGCGCATATGCCAGCGCGCTGCTCCAGGATGTCGTCGACTTCAAGATCGCCGGGCTGTTCAGCGACAACAGTCAGCTCGTGATTGACAACCCGGTGCGCGGGAGCAGCGAGGCCTTTGTCGATCGCAACTTCCTGGATCTGTATCACTTCGCCCAGTTGAGCGAGGGGCAGCCGTTGGGAGCGGCTGCGGCTGCCGGGGCGGTGCGGGACGCCCTCACCGCCGGCGGCGCAAACTCGGCCATCCGCATCTTCCGGCGCGGGGCCGGGCACCGCAACGCGCACGGGCTGTCGATCTACTTCCCCGAGCACGAAACCTGGCCGGATACCGGCGGGAGCATCGTTGCGGGCCAGTTTCGAGCGTTTAACAATCCCACCTTCGGCCCGCACCTCTACAAACGGGACGCCAACATCCTGCTGCCCCAGTTGCAGGGCTCGGTTTTTCCGCTGATGGATGACCCGGGCTTTCTCTTTCCCAACGACACAACCTGGGATGAGTTCCTGCACCGCTACTACAAACCTGTCGCGGATGCCTGCATCGCGGACGGGATCCCGAGCATGCCAATGGCTGCTTGCGACGACACGCGCACGATCTCCATTGGCCAGAGCCTCAGCCTCAACGGCGACGGTTCATCCGACCCCGACGGACCGGAAGACACCGGCAAGCCCGCCCACCAGGCATTGAACAAAAAACACTACTACTGGGATTTCGACACCAGCGTCGATAGCGGTGGCGCCCTGCCCAACTACACGACGGGGGTCGAGTACACGAACTGCCCAGAGGACTGCGACCGCAACGCCGTCGACGGGCCGGACGACGACAGTGACGCGATCGGCGTCCAGGTCCTGTTCACCTGCAACGCGCCCGGGGTCTTCGTCATCCGCCTGAGCGTGTGGGATGAGGAACATGACCAGCCGCGCCGCCGGATCGAGGATCTTGCCCACAATCAAGGCCGGCACTGGCTGCACTTCAACGTCGACTCGGACACGCTCACCATCACCTGCCAGGCGACCCCCACGCCGACCCGCACGCCCACATCGCCGCCCTATGTCCCACCCACCGGCACGCCGACCGCCACGCCCAGCGCCACGTCCACCGCCAGCGCGACGCCCAGCGCGACTGCGTCGCCAACACCGACGCCGTCAGCGACCCAACCGTTCGTCCTGACCGGAATATCGTCCGTGTTCACCCGCACCGCGGGCGGCGGCGTCACTATGCGCGTCCACGTCAACGAGGCCGGACTGAATGGGATGATCCACGACCTGCATATCCTCTTCAATCAGCAGACGCCGCCCTGGTCAAGCGGCCAATCCGGTCCACTCCCGCCCGGCTGGAATTTCCAGCCATCAACGTCCGGGATCACGCTGCGAACCGAGACAAACCCGCTGCTGACCTGTCAGCCGGTGTTTTTCGACCTGATCAATGTCTCGCCGACAAGCGCCAATCAGATCGTCATCTACGCGACCGATGTGAACCACAACGTTATCGGCCAATTCATCAGCCAGAAAGTCAGTGGCCTGACGCCCGGCAGACTGGAAGCCTGGGAAATGTCGTTGCCGGTCTGCGGGACATGAGGTGGTTGGCGATCTGACATATCCTGCCCCGCGCGGGGCAGGGTATGTCAGATCGCCGGATGCCTGGCGGCCGGCTAAACGTTTTCGATCATCTCAGCGCGCCGGGCCTTGTATTCTTCGTCGGTGATCAGGCCCTGCTTGTGCGCCTCGGCCAGCTCCTGCAACGATTCGGACAGGGTCTGCTCGGGCGAATGCGCGGCCGGCGCCAGGTTCGGCTCAGAGCCCAACTGGCGCAGCTCTTCCTTGGCGTCCAGCATG
>JAGOCU010000342.1 GCA_017998555.1 Thermoflexales bacterium | reverse complement strand
GCCGACGATGCATCCGCCAGCCAGCTCAGCGAGGAAGCACGCAAGGCCGGCAAACAGGGCTAAATCCATGGGTTGACCGATTTGCCCGCACCGCCTCGGCTGCGGCCGTCGCCGTTTGCCTCCCCACCCGTGCGGGTCTAGACTACCGGTAGGTTAGGTCTATCGCTGGAACCCGGACAGCCTGCGCTGCTCCGGTTGAGAAGCGCGCATCTGTCTCCGTTCCCGTCTCGGCACGTGCGGAGGTGGGAGATGTTCGCGTTTACTTCCTCGACCCGTTGGCTGCGGCCGATCCTGATCGGCGCCGGGATCGCTTTGCTCCTGGCGATCCTGTTTGCCCGTCCGGCCGCCGCCGACACCCCCATCGGCGGCAGCATCGGCGCAGACACCGTGCTCACGCCCGCGGGCAATCCCTATGTTGTCGTCAATGGTGTCCGCGTCTTCGGCGGCGTGACGCTGACCCTGCAGCCCGGTGTCGAACTGCGCTTTCAGAACGACACCGACCTGAGCATCGAAGGCACGCTCATCGCCCAGGGTACGGCCGCATATCCCGTCACCTTCACCGCCGCCATTACCCCGCCCTCGCCCGGAGCCTGGCGCCAGGTGGTCTTCCAGAGCGGCGCAAAAGGCCGCCTCTCCAACTGTCTCGTGCAATACGCGGGCCAATGGGGTTACCCCGCCATCGGCATCCTCAGCAGCGATGTCGTCATCGGCAACTGCCGGGTGCGCGACAACGCCAACGATGGCGTCGCGATCATCAACCAGCCCGGGTTGCGCCCAACCCTGCAAAACCTGACCATCACCGGCAACGCCAACTACGCCATCTGGCAGGCCCCTGACGCCTCGGCCCGGTATGAGCACCTCACCCTGAGCGGGAACGGCGTGAACGCCATCGGCGCCAGCGGCAATACAACGGTCGACGCCACGTGGGACACCTCCCAGGCCGGGGCGAGCCTGCGGATCGACACCTACTTTCGGGTCGCCTACGGCACCGTCCTCACGCTCGCGCCAGGGACCGAGGTGGGCTTTGATCCATACGGTCAGTTCGAGGTGACGGGCGGCCTCATTGCGGAGGGCACGCCCGGTCAGCCGATCACCTTCACCTCGGCCCTGTCTGTCCCGCACGCCGGAGACTGGCAGCAAATCTACGCCTGGGACATCGCCAGACTGCGCCTGTCGCACTGCCTCATCGCCTATGCCGGCGTCTACAACTACGCCGCGGTCGAGCTGCGCGGCAACGACGCCATCCTGCGCGATTGCCAGATCCGCGACAGCAAGCAGACCGGCCTGTTGATCAACGGCGCGCTGCATCCAACCGTTGAAGGGATCACGATCACCGGGAGCGGCGGCTATGCCATCTGGCAGTCACCGGATGCGTCGGTCCTGTACCGTCGTTTGGCGCTCACCGACAACGCCCACAATGCCATCGGCACAAGCGGCAACACAAACGCGGACGCGACCTGGGATCTCGCGCTCGCGGGCGCTCCCCTCGAAATCGAAGGCTTCGCGCGGGTGTGGGGCGGCACGACCCTCACCCTGACCCCGGGCACCGAAGTTCGCCTGGCCGCCGACGCCCTGTTAGAGGTTACCGGCGGGCTGATCGCCGACGGCGCGGCCGACATGCCCATCACATTCACCTCCGCCCTGACGAACCCATATCCCGGCGCGTGGGAACAGATCTTCGCCTGGGCCGGCTCGCGGCTGCGCATGTCCAACTGTCTAGTGCGATATGCGGGTGTCGGCGGCGCCGCCGCGCTTGAGCTGCGCGGCAGTGACGCGATCCTGCGCGATTGCCAGATCCGCGACAGCGCCCAAACCGGGGTCTACATCAACGGCGCGATCCGCCCGACCCTGGAGCGCATCACCATCACCCAGAGCGGCGGCTACGCCGTGTGGCAGTCCCCCCAGGCCTCGCCGACCTATCGCCACCTGGCCCTGACCGGCAACCGGGTGAATGCGATCGGCACGAACGGCAATGCTGATGCCGATGCGACCTGGGACGTGTCCGAAGCCAGTACCGTCATCCTGGTCGACGGGTACTCGGGCGTGTGGGCGGGGCGAACCCTGACGATCGCGGCGGGGAGTGAGATCCGCTTCATCGAAAATGGCCAGTTTGAGGCGCGCGGTCTGGTTCTGGCCGAAGGCGCCTCCGCCCGGCCAATCACCTTCACCTCGGCCCTCACCCAGCCCCAGCCGGGCGCCTGGCAGGGGATTGAGGTCTTCCCAACCGGAAGGCTGACCCTCACCCACGCCAGTATTGACTACGGCGGCTCGCCGGGCGGCCGGGCAATTGGGGCAGGGACAGACGCGCAAGTCTCCATCCGCGACAGCCGGATCCGGCGCGGCGGGGGCGAAGCCGTTCACGCCAGCAACGCCCGGGTCGTCATCAGCGGCAGCGCGCTCTACAGCAACAGTTTCGGGGTCGTCAATGACACGCCCGCGCTCGCCGTCGACGCGCGCCACAACTTCTGGGGCGCTCCCAGCGGTCCGTATCATCCGACGCTCAACCCGGACGGTCTGGGCGACGGCGTGTCCAACGGCGTATTGTTCGACCCCTGGATCGAGGGCACGCCCGACAGCATGTCCGACCTCGCCGTCGTCGCGGTGTCCGGGCCGGCCAGCGGCCAGCCGGGACAGACGGTTCCCATCACCTTCAGCGTGACCAACAACGGGTTGCCCACCGCGGCGGGCGCATGGACCGACTCGGTCTACCTGTCCAACGATATGCGCTATGACCTGGGCGACCGCTTGATCGGGCGGGTCGCCCACGCCGGCGCCCTGGCCACCGGGCAAGGCTATAGCGCCAGCCTGTCCGCCCCGCTGCCGGTCGGCGCGACGGGCGAAGCCTGGATCCTGGTCGTCGCCGACAGCCGGCGGGCGATGGCGGACTGCAACCGCGAGAACAACGTGCGGCCCTCAGATGCTGCGGTTCAGTTCTCGGCGCCCGAGCTCACCCCGGGCATCACCACCACCGGCATGCTGGGCGAAGGCGACGAATGGGTCTACCGGGTGACGGCCGCGGGCGGATCGGACCTGCGGGTGACGGCCAGTTTCGCCGCCGATGGGCAGGGCGAGCTGTATGGCCGCTTCCTGGCCGTGCCGAGTCCGTCGCTCTACGACGCCGTCCCCGTCAATCTCGACGCGCAAGTCCAGGAGATCACGCTGCAAAGCCCGCCGGCCGGGGCGCACTATGTCCTGCTGCACGGGCGCGAGGGCGGCGGGCCCGCCCAGCCCTTCGCGCTGACGGCCCAATGGCTGGGCTTTGAGCTGGGCAGCGCGACCCCCGATCACGGCGGCCAAAACGGCCGGGCGACGGTGACCTTGATCGGGGCGGGTTTCTCGCCCAGCGCCACAGCGGCCCTCAGGCGCGGCGCAGCGACCCGCGGGGCGGTCGAAAACATGTGGCGCGACGCCAACACCCT
>JAGOCU010000341.1 GCA_017998555.1 Thermoflexales bacterium | reverse complement strand
GGGCACAATACCGCCATGGAACTGCCCCGCGTTTTTGTCTCCCGCGTCGTCGATTTTGACATGCTCAAGCAGCTCGATGCTGTCGCCACCGTCGTCCATTCGGAGGTGGATGGCGCCATGCCGCGCGCGGCCCTGCTCGAGGCGGTCCGCGATGTCGATGCGTTGCTGTGCGTGCCCACTGAACGGGTCGATGCCGATCTTCTCGCCGCCGCCCCCCGGCTGCGCGTGGCCGCCAATTGCGCGGTGGGCTACGACAACATTGACGTCGCGGCCTGCACTGCCCGCAGCGTGTGGGCGACCAACACGCCTGGCGTGCTGACCGAGACGACGGCCGATCTCGCCTTTGCGCTCATGCTGGCCGCGGCCCGCCGCCTGGGCGAGGCCCGTGATGCCGCCCTCGCCGGTGAGTGGCGCGAGTTCTACTTCCGGAAGTGGCTCGGGGTCGACGTCAATGGCGCGACGCTGTGCATCGCCGGGATGGGCCGGATCGGGGCCGCCATCGCCCGCCGCGCGCGCGGGTTTGGCATGCGGATCCTGTATCACAACCGGGTCATCGACGCGGCCGCGGAGGCGGAGACGGGCGCCCGCTGGGTGAGCAAGGATGAGCTCGTCCGCCACGCCGACTTCCTCATGCTTACCCTCCCGCTGAACACGGCAACTCGGGGCTTTATTGGCGCGGGCGAACTGGAGAGGATGAAGCCGAACGCCGTGCTGGTCAACATCGCCCGCGGGCCGATCGTCGACACCGAGGCGCTGAGCGCGGCCCTCAGCGCGCGGCGCATTTTTGCGGCCGCCCTCGACGTGACCGACCCCGAGCCGCTGCCGCCCGGTCATCCCCTGTATGGTCTCGACAACTGCCTGATCGCCCCTCATATCGGGAGCGCGACCGTGCGCACCCGCAAGCAGATGTTCCAGACCGCCATCCTGAACGTCATCGCCGCCCTGCGCGGCGACGTCCCGCCCAACTGCCTCAATCCCGAGGCTCGGGCATGAGCCTGTTCAAGACCGGGCTGCGCTACTTTCTGCGCCGACCCCTGCAATCGCTGCTGTGCATCTTCGGGGTGGCGCTGGGGGTTGCCGTCATTGTCGCGATTGATCTGGCCAATGGCAGCGCGACCCGCGCCTTTGAGCTCAGCGCCGACACGGTGGCCGGCCGAGCCACCCACCAGATCATCGGCGGCGCCACCGGTCTCGACGCCGAAATCTATCGCAGGATTCGCGTTGATCTGGGGATCCAGAAGGCGGCGCCGGTGATTGATCGTTATGCCCTGGCGCCCGAACTCGATCGCCAGCAGATCAGGATCCTTGGGGTGGATGTGTTTGCCGAACCGCCCTTCAGGAACTATGTCGGCGGCGAGGATGCATACGGCGCGCGCAACACCGCCTCGCTCGTCTCTTTCCTGACCCGGCCCGATGCCTTGCTGATCGGGCAGAGTTTGGCCAATCGCTACGACCTCAAGCCGGGCAGCCAGATTGCGTTTCGGATTGGAGATGGGCGTGTTCCGCTCACCGTCGCGGGAATCCTGATTCCGGCCGACGAAAAAAGCGGCCAGGCCCTCGACACGATTGCGCTGATGGACATCGGCGCCGCCCAGGCCGTGTTTGGCATGCGCGACCGGATCTCGCAAATCGATCTGATCATCGACGAGCGCACCGAGGCCGGACGGGCCGAGCTCGAGCGCATCCGAGCCATCCTGCCGCCCGGCGCCGAGTTGGTCAAACCCGAGGCGCGCAGCCAGAGCATCGAGCGGCTGAGCGACGCGTTCGCGCTCAATCTCACCGCCCTCAGCCTGATCGCGCTGCTGGTGGGTGTCTTTCTGGTCTATAACACCATTACTTTTTCCGTTGTGCAGCGCCGGCCCATGATCGGCATTCTGCGCTGTCTGGGCGTCACCCGGCGGCAGATCTTTGTGATGATCCTGACCGAGGCCGCTATCCTCAGCGCGATCGGCGGCGTGCTCGGCCTTGGCCTCGGAATTCTGCTCGGGCGGGGCGCGGTGGGGCTGGTCAGCCGGACGATCAATGACCTGTTCTATGTGGTCAATGTCCGGACCGTCAGCATCGACAATGCCACCCTGATCAAAGGCTTTGGCGCCGGCGTCGTCGCGGCCATGGCCGCCGCCATTTTGCCGGCCTGGGATGCGACCATCATCCCTCCGGTTGGCGCGCTCAGGCGCTCGAATGTTGAGGCGCGTCTGCGTAAGTTGCTGCCCTGGCTGGCCCTGGCCGGGGTTATCTTCGCCCTTGTGGGCGCCGCCATGCTGCTCTGGTCGGCCAGCCTCACCGTCAATTTCGGCGGGATCTTTGGGGTGGTGATTGGGGTGTCGCTCATGACGCCGCTGCTGACGTTGTGGCTGATGCGGGCGCTTGGCCCGCCGATGGGCGCCTTGTTTGGCCTGATCGGCCGCATGTCGGCCCGCTCCGTCGCCAACTCGCTCTCACGCACCGCGGTTGCCGCCGCGGCGCTGATGGTGGCGGTCTCGGTCATCATCGGGTTGCAGGGCATGATCGGAAGTTTCCGCTTGACGGTCGCGTCGTGGCTCGAGACGTCGTTGACCGCCGATGTGTATGTTCGTCCGCCCGTCAGCACTGCTGGCGAGTCGCTGGTCTCGATTGCCCCGGAGAAGATCGCGGCGCTTCGGGCCTATCCCGGCGTGCTCGATCTCACCACCTATCGGCGCCTGACTGTCGATGCAACCGTCGTCGATGGCGAATGGCGGCCGATCACCCTGCTGGCGGTCGGGACCGAACGCGAGCGGCCCGAGGACATGTTTGTGTGGAAGGAGGCCCGCTCGGGAGGAATCTGGCGCTCGATGCAGGGCCGCGACGAGGTCGAAGTCTCCGAGCCCCTGGCCAATCGCCTCGGCCTTTCGCGACAGAACAACCGCCTGCGGCTGCGCACGCCGGTCGGTGAGCGCGTGTTCACGGTGGTCGGGGTGATGTATGACTATGCCACCGATGGCGGCACGGTCTTCATGCGCCGTGACCAGTTCGAAAGGCTATGGGGCGATGCCGGTGTGTCTTCGCTGTCGATGTATCTGGCGCCCGAGCTCGCGGCGAACACCGGCAAGGTGGCCGGCGACATGCGGCGCAGCTTTGCCGGGCTGGATCTGGTGTTCTTTGCCAATCGCGAGCTGCGCCAGGAGGCGCTGGCCATCTTCGACCGCACCTTCTCCATCACCAGCGCGCTCAACTTGCTGGCCACGCTGGTCGCCTTCATTGGCGTGCTCAGCGCGCTGATGGCGCTGCAGATCGAACGCACCCGCGAACTCGGGGTGCTCCGGGCCAACGGCATGTCGCTGTGGCAGATGGCTCGGATGACGCTGCTCGAAACCGGGCTGCTGGGCGGCACGGCCGGTCTCATCGCGCTGCCCACCGGCTTCATCCTGGCCGTGATCCTGATCTACATCATCAACCTGCGTTCGTTTGGCTGGAC
>JAGOCU010000036.1:2703-12804 GCA_017998555.1 Thermoflexales bacterium | reverse complement strand
CGAGGTCGGGCCGCAGGTCGCCATAGGCCATGACCAGATGGTGCTCCCAGCCCTTGTCGAGCAACTCAGACAGAAAGCCCTGGGCCGATGCGGCGAAGCGGACCCGAGCGATGGTGCCGCGGATCGTGAGGTCCATCGGCAGGCAGTCACCGGCTGCGGCCAGCAGCCGGAACGCGCCGTGCCCGTCGTCGCCCAGGCGGAGCAGGGTGATCGGCCCGGGCGCGAGGGTGAAACCAGCCGTCACGCCCTTGCCCGCAGCGAAGTGGCTGAACAGCTTGCGTGTCTGGCCGGGGGCGGCCAGACAGGTTCCCGCGCAGCCAATGTGCCACAGCAGGGCTGTGTTGGCTGCCGCGTCGACGCTGACAATGTCGGTGAGGAAACCTGGCCTGTCGCTCAGGCCGCGGGCGATCATCAGGCTGAGCGCCCCGTTCACATCGCCCTCGCAGGCGACGATACGATCATGGCCATTGAGCCAGGAGGCCGCCCCGCACCCGGCGATGCCGTATTGCTCGGCCAAATCGCCCCAGCACTTGATGGTGACTGCGTCGTATCCGCCTTCGGCTCGCAAGTCTTCGATCCCCGCCACCAGCGCGTTGTACTTCTCGACCTGCGTCGGTTTGAGTTCGGAGATGTCGTCAAAGTCGGCAGCGGCGTTGGGCGCGTCTTCGCTCCGTCCGCGGGCAACCGTGACCAGGCGGCCCAACTCGATGTCGACCAGGTCAGTCCCGATCGCCGCCTTCAATGCGGCTGGCGTGACATTGAGATTGTCAAAACCTGGCGCGTAGCCGCCGATGCGGGCGATCTTCGCCCGTCGCAGCGCGCGGGCGAGCGCCGCCACCCGGCCAAAGCGGGCGATCGACTCAGCCGCGGCGGGATCGTCCCCGGCGGCGTAGAGGGTGCTGGCGCGCCGGCCATTCTTGAACAGGTTGCTGGCGTTGACATGCGCGCCGACCAGCGAGTTCAGGCGCAGTTTGCCAGTCTGTTCGGCCGGCTCGGTGAACGCCCACAACAGGATCGGCTGATCGACCGCCCGGGCGATCGCCTGGGCCAGAATGCCCAGGGCGAAGGTGGCGTTGAGGAGGATGACGCCGTCCGGGTCGGCCGCCCGGATTGCGGCGATGGCCGCCTCGGCGTCCGGGGCCTCGATGACGAGCGGCTCATGCCGGATGAGGTCGATGTCATCCCGGGCGGCCAGCCGGGCCGCCGCCTCCGCCGCCAGCCGCGCGCCGAGGTCGGCTTCGAAGGTGAGGCGGCCAAGGGAGATGAGGAGCAGGCGGGGTTTGGTCATTTCGTTGATAGGGTTGATAACGTTGATAACGTTGTTAACGTTGGTAACGTTATCAACCTTACCAACGTTATCAACGTTATCAACCAGCCCCCACCTACTGGTATGGAGTCGCATCCCACGCGTCCGAGAAGCGCTTGAGGCCGACGTGGGTATACGGATGATCGAATGATTCCTTGAAGACGTCGAAGCCGGCGGTGACGATGTCGGCCCCAGTGGCGGCGGCCTCGACGATCTGGCGGGCGTTGCGCACGGCGCTGACCAGGACTTCGGTCTCAAAGTCATAGTTGTCGAAGATCTCGACAATGTCCTCGATGAGGTGCTCAACTTCCTCGCCGTTGGATTCCTTCCAGCCGATGAAGGGCGAGACAAAGCGCGCGCCCAGCCGGCCGGCCTGCAGCGCCTGGGCGGCCGAGAACACGAGGGTGAGGTTGACCGGGACGTCTTTCACACTCAGAAGCTGCAGCGCGCGGAATCCGGCTTCGGTCGCGGGGAGTTTGATGACAAAATTCGTTGGGCACATTTCGAACAGGCGCAGGCCCTCTTCGACCATGGCGTCGGCCGTCTCGTGGTGGGGGTTCACCTCAACCGAGACGGGAAGATGCGAGCCTTCGACCTCTTTGGCCAGGTCGCGGACGGCGGTCATAAACGGCTTGCCGCTGGTCCGGATGTGGCGGGGGTTGCTCGTAATGCCATCGATCGCCCACATCTCGCGGGCGTACTTGATCTCATCAATCTTCGCGGAATCGAGAAAGTACTTCATAGTGTTCCAATTCTAGGCCCGCGCTGTTTGTGAAAGACGGATGGCCGCCGCAGGCGGCCATCCGTCTTTCACATTCACCCGCCCAGCGCAGCCAGCAACGCCGCCTCGCGCGCGCGGGTGAGCCCCGCTCGCCAGGCATGCTCGGCGGGGCGGGTCGCCAGCCAGGCGAGCGTGTCGCGAATCGTGGCCTCGAGCGGGCGAAAGCTCAGACCTGCCGCCACCGCCCGCGCGACGGGCACCTCGAAGAAGCCGGCCATCTCCGGATCGAATTCGGGCACCCAGACCGGCATGTCGCTCCACGCCGCCACGCCCTGGCCGAGCAGCCAGGCCTCTTCCGCCCAGGTCACGTGGGCGTCGCTGCCGCTCACGCGCTGCGAGGTCTCGAGCAGCGCGCCGAGCGTCATCGCTCCGGCCGGCGACGTGGCGTTGAAGACGCCCGTGTTGCGGTCTTCGATCATGCGCACGGTCCACGCGGCCAGATCGCGCGCGTCGATGACCTGAATCCCGCGGCCGGGGCGGCCGGGCGCGAGCACCTCGCCGCCCTGGCCGATCCGCCACGGCCAATAGCTGAAGCGATCGGTCGGGTCGTGCGGACCGACGATGAGGCCCGGCCGGATGATCAGGGCCCGATCAGGAAAGCGCGCCGCGGCGGCCTGCTCGCACAGGGCCTTGAGCGGGCCGTAAGTCTCGCCGGTGATCGTTTCCACCGTCGGGTCTTCGATCGTGCCGACCGGATCCTCTTCGCGCGAGGCCGAGGGTTTGGCATAGACCGAGATTGACGAGATGAAGACGTATTGTCCAACGTGATCACGCAGCGCATCGGCCGAGGCTCCGACCACCCGCGGGAAGTAACCGCTCGGATCCACGACAGCATCCCAGGTCCGGCCGGCCAGCGCGCTCAGATCGGCGGTCCGATCGCCGCGCAGCGCCTCGACGCCGGGGAACAGATCGGGCCCGGACTGCCCGCGGTTGAACAGGGTGAGGGTATGGCCGGCTGCCAGGGCCGCGTCGACGATCGCCCGGCCCAGAAAGCGCGTCCCGCCCAGAATGAGGATCTTCATGAACTTCGCTCCACGGGTTGCTGGCGAGATCCCCCGCGCTCCACGCGGCGGATCTCGCCAATCGTTCTAGGCCGTTTCGCCGACCAGACACACCCAGTCGGACATCTGCTTGCGCTCGACCAGCCGCAGACCGGCTGCCTGCATCGCGGCCACCACGTCATCGGCCTGGGTGTCCAGGATGCCCGAGAACAGAAAGCGCGGGCCGTATTCGGCCAGGCTCGGGCTCCCCTTCAGCATGCTGATGATGACCCCGGCCAGAATGTTGGCCACCACCAGATCGAAGGGCGCTTCGGCTGTGGCATCCGCGAGCGAGCCCTGGCGAATCCGGACGACATCGGCGACCCCGTTCAGGATCGCGTTCTCGCGCCCGGCCCGATCCGCTTCGGGATCAGTGTCAACGCCCAGCACCTCTTTCGCCCCAAAGCGGGCGGCCAGGATCGACAGGACCCCTGAGCCGCTGCCCACATCCAAAACCCGCCAGCCCGGTTTCATCTGCTCCTCCACCGCCAGGGCGCACAGTTGCGTGGTCGGGTGCAAACCGGTGCCAAAGGCCAGGCCCGGGTCGAGCAGCAGGGTGACGTCGTTGGCCCGGGTGGGGAAATCGGCCTCGGTCACCCATGACGGGCGGATGACGATGCGGTCGCCGATCCGCAAGGGCTTGAAGGCGACCTTCCAGGCGCTGGCCCAGTCGGATTGCTCCACGACCTTATAGGTAGGCGGCGAGATGCGCCGGACCATGTTCAAGTAGAAGATGGCTTTCTCGATCGCGAGCTTGCGCGCCTCCTGGGTCTCATCGAAGGGCAGGTAGCCGCGCACCTTGATCGGGCCGGTGGCCTTCTCATCTTCCCAGCGATCGGCGGTGCCGGTTCGGTCGTTCAATTGTTCGATGGCGACCCCGCCTTCGACGTGATCGTAGATGGCCTCGCTGATCGTGTCGGCGAGTTCCTCATCGGCTTCGATTTCGACTTCGAGCCAGCGTTGGGGCGGGGGGGCGGATGGGTTGGTCATGGTTGGCGTGGGTGAGGCATGATACCCGTGTGATCTGTCCAGCGACGATGTGGCCCGTCCCGGCGGACGCCGCGACGGGCCACATCGCCGCTGGAAAACACCCATTCGCAGATATACTCGACGTCCGCCCTGAGAGCGGACCGAAAGGAGCCATGAACGGCCGGCCATTTCCCCCCGAGAGCTATATCAACCGCGACACGAGCTGGATCGAGTTCAACCGACGTGTGCTCCAGGAGGCCCAGGACGAGCGCCATCCGCTGATTGAGCGGGCGAAGTTTCTGTCGATTTTCTCGACCAATCTGGACGAATTCTTCATGGTTCGCGTCTCGGGGCTGCGCGAGCAGGTCGCCCAGGGCGTGGTCGAATTGCCGCCTGACGGGCATCCCGCATCCGCGACGCTCGATCTGGTGATCTCGACCCTGACCCCGCTGGTCGCCGAGCTGAGCGCGACCTGGGACAACTCAATCAAGCCGATGCTCAAGCAACACGGGGTGTGTGTGCTGGATTGGGATGACCTCAACGAGGCGCAGAAGGCCGGGGCCGAAGCGTATTTCCAGAAGGAGATCTTCCCCGTCCTGACCCCGCTGGCCTTCGATCCAGGCCATCCATTTCCGCATATCAGCAACCTCAGCCTGAGTCTGGCGGTCGTCATTCGGGACGATCAGGGCCGCCAGCGTTTCGCCCGGGTCAAGGTGCCTCAATCGCTTCCGCGCTTCGTCAGCCTCGACGAGGTGGTCGAAGGCGATCACTGTCAGATTCGGCTGACCTGGGTTGACCAGGTGATGGCAGCCAACATCGGGGCGCTGTTTCCAGGTATGACGGTCGAGCGCTGTTATGCCTTCCGGGTCACCCGCGACACGGATATTGAGATTCAGGAAGACGAGGCCGACGATCTGCTGGCCACCATCGAGCAGGTCGTGCAGGAACGCCGCTTTGGCTCGCCGGTCCGGCTCGAGATTGCCAACGACATGCCGGATGCCATCCGCGACATCCTCATGTCGAATCTTGAACTCAGCCCGTTGGACGTATACCGGGTGGACGGCCCGCTCAATCTGGCCGATCTGATGGAGCTGCAAAAACTGCCCATACCGCGGCTGAAGGACGCGCCCTTCACCCCGCGCGTGCCCTTTGGTTTTCCGGGCCCGACCAGCCCGACCGAGGCCTGGTTCTCCCTGATTCGGAGCGGCGACCAGCTTCTGCATCATCCTTACGATTCATTCACCCCGGTCGTCGACTTTATCCGGGCCGCGGCGCGCGATCCCCAGGTGCTGGCGATCAAAACAACCCTGTATCGGGTGGGGCAGAACTCAACCGTCGTGCAGGCGCTGCTCGAGGCGATCAACAACGGCAAACAGGTCGCGGCGATGGTCGAGCTCAAAGCCCGTTTTGACGAGGAGAACAACATCCAGTGGGCGCGCGCGCTGGAAGATGTGGGCGCGCATGTGGTGTATGGCCTGCCGCGCATGAAGGTGCATTCGAAGATGACCCTCGTCGTGCGCAAGGAGGCCGATGGCATTCGACGCTACCTGCACCTGGGCACCGGCAATTACAACGCCGGCACGGCCCGGGTCTATACCGACCTCGGCCTGTTCACCTGCCAGGAAGACTTTTGCGAGGATGCAACCGAGCTCTTCAACCTGCTGACCGGCTACAGCAAGCAGCGTGTATTTCGGCGCCTGCTCGTGGCGCCGGTCAACCTGCGCGAGGAGATGCTCGCCCGGATCGCCCGCGAGACGGCGTTGCATGAGGCCCATGGCGGCGGGCGCCTGATCTTCAAAATGAACGCCATCGTCGATCCAGCCATGATCGAGGCGTTGTACCGGGCTTCACAGGCGGGGGTCAAGGTCGACTTGCTGATTCGCGGGATCTCATGCCTGCGCCCGGGCGTGAGCGGGCTGAGCGAGAACATCCGGGTGATCAGCATTGTCGGACGCTTTCTCGAGCACGCCCGGGCCTATTACTTCGCCAACCACGGCGAGCCCGAGCTGTATCTGGGCAGCGCCGATCTCATGCAACGCAACCTGGATCGGCGGGTCGAGACCGTCTTTCCGATTCTCGATCCGGCCATGCGCCAGCGCATCATTGAGAAGGTGCTGGAGCTGCAACTGCGCGACAACGCCAAGGCCCGCGAGCTCCTGCCCGACGGCGGCTATCGCTACGTGGCCGGGAATGGCAAGGTCATCGACAGCCAGTCGACCCTGATGCGCTCAGAGGACTAAACAGCCAGGAATCGGTATGCCCGGCGCAGCCGGGCATACCGATTCCTGAAAATCGCATATATAGGGCGGGTGGGACTCGAACCCACACGCTGGGTTAACCAGCAGAAGATTTTAAGTCTCCGGCGTCTGCCATTTCGCCACCGCCCCTCGATTCGTTATTGTAATCTCGGCGCGATCACCCTCCCGGCGCGAAGCGCCGGGAGGGTGATCGCGCCAATCGCTTGTCAGAATCATTCCCAGCCTTTCTGGAAAATCGGTTCTCAATACGGAACAAAGTTGTTGTAGAATCCGCCAATCCTGCCCGGCCCGGGCGGTACTGGTGTTCCGTTCAACAAGAGAGAAGAGGAGATAGAAACCGTATGAAGACCAATTTGAAGGTGATGGGCTTTGTCCTGTCCGCAGCATTCGTGCTGTCGGCCTGCGGCGGCGCTGCCGCCCCGGCCGCCACAGCCGTTCCGCCGAAGCCGACCGACGTGCCGAAGCCGGCTGCGACCGCCGTGCCCGCCGCGACCGCCGTGCCCGCCGCGACTGCGGTGCCCAAGCCGACCGATGTGCCGAAGCCGGCCGGCCCCGAAACCATCAAGTTCTACAGCAGCCACCCGCTCCAGGGCTCCCCGAAGGGCAGCTCGGACGGCATCAACAACGGTTACAAGCTCGCCATCGAACAGTTGACCAAGGATGGCCTGGTCTGCGACGGCAAGTTCAAGATCGTGTTGGAACTCCTCGATGACGCCACCGCCGCCAAGGGCGCCTGGGACGGCCCAACCGAGCAGGGCAACGCCACCAAGGCCGCCGCGGACAAGGACGCGATGGTCTACTTCGGCACGCTGAACTCCGGCGCCGCCAAAGTCGCCATTCCCATCCTGAACCAGGTCGGTCTGGCCATGATCTCGGCCGCCAACACCGCCGTCGGTCTGACCAAGGTCAACGAGCCGGGCGAGCCCGAGAAGTACTACCCGACCGGGAAGCGCAACTACATGCGCGTCGTGCCGGCCGACGACTTCCAGGGCGTCGTCAATGCGAACTGGATCAAGGGTCTGGGCTTCAAGAACGCCTACGTTGTTGACGACACCGAGCTGTATGGCAAGGGCGTCGCCGACGTGATGGAGAAGCAGTCCAAGTCCATCGGCCTCGAGATCAAGGGGCGCCAGAGCGTGGCCCAGAAGGAAATGCAGGCCCAGGCGAACTCGATCGCCGTCAAGATCCTCGGCACCAAGCCCGATGTGGTCTATTACGGCGGCCTGACCGAGAGCGGTGGCGCCGTCCTGCTCGCCGAGCTGCGCAAGGCCGGCTTCAAGGGCGTCTTCATGGGACCGGACGGCATCCAGTCGAACGACTTCATCAACGCGGTTGGCAAGACCGCCGATGGGAAGTTCGTCGCCGAGGGCACCTATGCGACGATCGGTTCTGTGAGCGACCTCGAACTGCCGCCGAGCGGCAAGAAGTTCCTCACCGACTTCAGCGCCAAGTTCGGCATCGCGCCTGAGAAGATCGAGGTCTATTCCAAGTATGGCTATGCTTCGATGCAGGTCGCCCTGGCCGCCATCAGCAAGGTCTGCAAGAAGGACCGCGCCGCGATTCTCGAGGCCATGCTGGCCACCAAGGACCTGGATACGGTCGTTGGCAAGCTGACCTTCGACAAGAACGGCGACACCACGGCCACCACGATGACGGGCTACGTCGTCAGCGCGAAGGGTCTGTGGGAGGAAATCTCCATCAAGCAGGCTCCGTAGTCCTGATTGAATAACAAGAAAGACCTGACAAAGCCCCGCTTTGTCAGGTCTTTTCTTGTTCCGGCCGCGTGCCATCAGACACCGGCCCGGGCGCGGCATTCCCTGGGAGTGCCGCGCCCAGGCGAATGCGCGGGCGCACGCGATTGGGCTGCGGGCGCAGCCGCGCGGCGCAGCAGAATGCCGTTTCTTCGCTATAATCGCGCGAACTTTCCACGACACCGCATTTCTATGGACAAATCGCTCGCAACCCCCACTGCCATGCCTTCTTTCCGGCGCGTCGGGAAGATCCTGCTCCCGATCGCGCTGATCTATCTCGCAATGCTGCTGGGCCAGCCCGCGGGTTTTGAGCCCGCCCGGCTGATCCGCGAAATCGTCGGCAACCCGACCATCCTCGTTCAGCAACTGATCTCGGGCCTGGCCAACGCCGCCATCGTCACGATCATCGCCATTGGCTACACGATGGTCTACGGCATCGTCGAGATGGTCAACTTTGCCCACTCGTCGGTGTTCATGCTGGGCACGTTTGTCACCTTGATTTTCCTGGCCGCGCTGAGCGGTGGTGTGCGCACACCCCTGTGGCTGGCGATCCTGGCCTTCATTCCGGCGATGTTGTTCTGCGGCGGCCTGAATGCCGGGATTGAACGGATCGCCTATCGCAGCCTGCGCAAACAGCCCAAGATCGTTTCGATGATTGCAGCCCTGGGCATGGACTTTATTCTTCAAAACATCGGCCTGCAAATCGGCGCGTTTGGCAAACTCCCGAACGCCTTCCCCGATAACAAGGATATCCAGTGGCTGGCGGTGCTTGGCAACCAGGCCGCCACACCCAAGAGCTTTCCCCAGGTCCTCGAGCCGGTCAACATTCTGGAGCCCATCTTCGGGCCGGACGTGCCGCTCCGGATCCTGCCGTCGGAAGTCATGGTGATTGTCACGGCCGTCATCCTGGTCTTCGCCCTGACCTGGTTTATCGCCAATACGCGCTCGGGCAAGGCCATGCGCGCGGTCGCCCAGAACCCGGCCGCAGCGGCGATGATGGGCATCGATGTCGATCGCATCATCAACCTGACCTACGCGATCGGCGGGGCCCTGGCCGGCGGGGCGGCCGTGATGTATGGCCTCTACAAGGGCCAGACGTCCTTTGATGTCGGCTTTGTCAACGGTCTTTACTCATTCACGGCGGCGGTCGTCGGCGGGATTGGCAACATCCGCGGGGCCGCGCTGGGCGCTCTGATGATCGGCGTGATCAGCGCCCTGAGCAACCAATTGCTGACCTCATCGGACTGGTCCAAGGCGCTGGTCTTCCTGATCCTGGTGCTGGTTCTCGTCTTCAAACCCACCGGCCTCCTGGGTTCCGACGGCGGAGAGAAGGCCTAGACATGCTCAAGCGCATTCTTTCCCGGGGCGAACTGATCGCGGTCGGCATGATGGCCTTCCTGTCGCTGATCCTCGGCGGCTGGCAGATCATGCTCGTCGCCGTGCTGGCTGGCATTCTGATCGGACTCGCGGCGCCGCACAGCAAGAACGCCATCCCGCGCGCGGCGGTGGTGGGTCTGTTCATCGGGTTGCTGAACGTTGCGATCACCCACTTTCACAACACGACCATCAACACCCTGCCCGGTCAGGAGGTGATTCCGCCGGAATCCATGACGGCAGGCACGTATCTGATCGCCCTGGCGCTGTGCGTGGGTTTTGCGGCGTTAACGGCCCTCATCCACAATATCCATGATGATCGCAAGCGCCAGCTCGCCTTTGTCGTGTTGCTGGGTGTCATTGCGTTTGCCTTCCCGTTCTTTGAGCAGTGCCCGGGCCTGACCTGGACCAACTTCAGCTTTGGCGACATGTCGTCCGGCTGCGCGGTCAAGTCGAACCTGCTGTGGATCGGCCCCGTGATCGTGATGTTCATCTACGGTCTGCAGGCGATGGGCCTCAACATCGTGGCCGGATACGCCGGTCTGCTTGACCTGGGCTATGTCGCGTTCTTTGCGATCGGCGCCTACACCATGGGCCTGCTCAACTCGCAGCAGCTTGGCAA
>JAGOCU010000036.1:0-2603 GCA_017998555.1 Thermoflexales bacterium | reverse complement strand
GCGATGGGCATCGACCTGGTCCGGACCAAGCTCACCGCCTTCATCATCGGGGCGATGTTCTCGGGTTTCGCCGGCGCGTTCTACGCCAGCTTTACCTCGTTTATCTCGCCGGACGCCTTTGACTTCACCATCTCGGTCATCATCCTGGCGATGGTGATTCTGGGCGGCTCGGGCAACATCACCGGTGTGCTGCTGGGCAGCTCGATCATCATGTTGATCGACCGCGTTCTGCTGGACCGCCTGAAGGTCGTCATCAACGGCGTGCTGCAGGGCGTCGTTTTCAAGGGCATGGCGGACGGGCCGATGGCGGTCTTTGTCAACAGCCTGACCGACGCGACCGCCTACAAGATTCTGCTCTTCGGGTTGATCCTGGTGGTCATGATGAAGGTCCGGCCGCAGGGCATCCTGCCTGAAGCGACGGCGGCTCGTCGACGACCGCAGCAGTGATCGTGCTGGCATGAGCGACATCCTCGTCACCCTGGGCCTGATCGGGCTGTCCAACGGCAGCGTGATCGCGTTGAACGCGATCGCGCTCACGCTGATCTATTCAGCCGTGCGGACGCTCAATCTCGCCCATGGGGACGTGTTCGCGCTCAGCAGCGTGCTGACCATGACGATTCTGCGCGCAGCGCTCGCCCAACCGGGAGTGACAGCGCTTGGGGTGCTCGGGTTGTGCATCCTGACCCTGCTCGCGACGATGGCGTTTGGGGCCTTGCTGAGTTTCCTGGTGGAGCTGTTTGGCTTTCGGCCGTTTCGGGGCGGGTCGCGTCTCGCGCCGGTCATCGCCACGCTGGGAATCTCGTTCATGCTGTATCAGATCGCGCTGGTCTGGCAGAAGCTGCTGCCGACCTATAGCTCAGGCGACCATCGCAGCGTGCCGGGCCTGCCCGAGGTGCCCATCGTCGGCATTCCGGCCATCCTGCCGTCCATCAACCTGCTGGACGCAATCGGCATTCACGGGGTGGGATCGCTGCAGCCGCGGGATGTCGTGCTCTTTGTGGTGGCCATCCTGGTCGGGTTCGGCACGCGCGAAATGCTGCGCCGAACCCGGATCGGGCGGGCCATCCGGGCCTGCGCCCAGGATCCAGTGGCGGCTCAGATGGTCGGTGTCAACTACGCCGGGACCATTCGGATGGCCTTTGTGATCGGCGGCTTGCTGGCCGGCATCGGCGCCTTTACCTTCACCCTGGCCAAGGAAGGCCCGGTGGGCGCCCACGGGGCGGAGAGCGGGCTGACGGCCTTTACGGCCGCGATCCTGGGCGGGATCGGAAACCCTCTGGGCGCGCTGGGCGCTGCGTTGATGCTGGGCGTGTTCTCGGCGATGACGACCTACTTCATCGACGCGCAGTGGACGCCCATGCTTGTGTTTCTTCTGCTCGTTGGACTTCTGATGTGGCGGCCGACCGGCCTGACGGCCGAGGATCGCCAGAACGATCTGACCACGCCCCCAACCGAGGTCGTGGTCGTTGACCGGCGCTCAATCCTGCGCCGTCAGCCCAAAGTGCTGCTGCTGGCGATGCTCGCCGGGCTGATCCTGTTTCCGGCGCTTTCAGCGGCGGAACCCTACCGGCTCCCGGTGGCGACGAACTTCCTGGTCTGGATCATCCTTGCTCTGGCGCTTACGATCGTGGTCGGCATGTCGGGCGTGCTGGATATCGGGTTTGCCGGGACCTTCGCGGTCGGGGCTTATGTGGCGGCCAATCTCACCGGCCCGGCGATCGCCTGGCGGGAGGCCCTGTTTCCGGTGCCTCCGGACGCCGTCTTCGTCGTCCTGGCGTCGGCCCTGGTGGCGGGCGGGGTGGGGGTGCTGCGCGGGTTGTTGACCTCGCGCATGCGAGCCGACTATCTGGCCATCGCAACCCTGGCCCTCGGCCTGGTCATTCAGGACGTGATCAAATACACCAGCGGCGTGAGCGGGATCAGCGCCATTCCGCCGCCCCGCTTCCTGGGCGCGCCGATTTCGTCCCAGTTGACGCAATACGTTATTCTGGGTGTCATTGTCACGCTGGTCGTCATCGCCACGATCCGCCTGCAGCACTCGCGGGCCGGGCGGGCGCTGACGGCGATCCGCGAGGACGAATACGCCGCCTCATCCTCGGGGGTGAATGTGGGCGCCTACAAGACCGCGGCATTCTTCATCAGCTCGGCCCTAGCCGGTCTTGCCGGGGCCATGTATGCCAGCGTGGTGAGCTATGTGGATCAGGATCTGGCCGGCTTTCACATCTCAGTCATGACCCTGGCGATGGCGACCATTGGCGGGGCGGGCAGCGCCGCGGGCGCGGTTCTGGGCGCGCTGGCGATCCTGGGGATCGACCGCATTGCGATCCCGGCGCTGGCGTCAACGCTGGAGAACTCCGCCTATCAGGGGTTCAGCATTCGGGAGCTGAGCTATCTGGTGTTCGGTCTGGCGCTGTATCTCTCGCTGTTGGGTTGGCGGCGTCAGGTCACGGGCCTGGCGGGGAAATCAGAGCAGGAGCCCTGGAATCCGGACCAGCTCCTGACGTTTCGCTGGTGGGCGGCGGCGCCGCACCGGCTTGGACTGGGAATCGGGCGCATGCGCGTCGCGGTGGCCCATGCGGGCACGCGCACCCGCACCTTTCTTG
>JAGOCU010000340.1 GCA_017998555.1 Thermoflexales bacterium | reverse complement strand
TTCAACAACCGCAAATACGCCGACGACGATTTGATCGTGGGCAGCGTCAACCCGTACGAGCTCTTCCTGATCTACAACGAGCTGGTGGCGGCCGGCGACTCCGCCCGGGATGTGGCCTACATGATCGACCAGTCGCACAACATCGAGGGCAAGATCGGCCCGATGCTGCAGTCGGTGCTGAACTGCCAGGAAGCGCTGGCCAAGGCCCTGATCGTGCCCCGCCCGCGTCTGGCCGCCGCCCAGGCCGCGGGTGATGTGTTGCAGGCCCACCGCCTGCTCACCGACGCCTTCCGGGCCGATGTGCGCCCGCTCCTGATCGCGGTCCGCGAGGAGATGGGTGTGCCCGCCGATCCGATCGCCGCCTATCGCGACGGAAACTACGAGGCCCAACGGGCCGAGACGCGCGGCAGCCAGCTTGGCTCAGGCGGTTACGCGGTCTGAGCGGCCCGCCTCGATATTCGGATGGACATGCGTTTTGACCGGCGGGCAGACTGGATCTGGCGCGCGCGCGGGCTGAGCCAGCCCGGATTTGCCAACACCGCCCCGCCCGCCGAGGGCGAGGCGAATCGCTTCGTCTACTTCCGGCGGACGTTTGAGCTGGTCGAGGTCCCGGCCTCCGCGCAGGTGTGGGCCTCCGCCGACGGCCGGTATCAGCTCTTCGTCAATGGCCACCGGGTCGGGCGCGGGCCGGCCCGCAGCAACCCGGCCTGGCAGTGCGTTGATCCGTACGACATCGCCGCCTTTCTCAGACCCGGGCGGAACGTCATCGCCGCCCTCGCTCATTCCTACGGGCGCAACACCGCCTGGTATGAGTTGCCGCAGTGGGAGGCCGCCCGGGCCTTTGGCTGCGGCGGTTTCTTTCTGCAGGGCGACGCGGGGGACATTCGGCTCGATACCGGCCCGAGCTGGCGCCACCTTGTTTCGGAGGCCTGGCAGCAGAACACGCCCTCGGGCAGCCTGGGCTTTGTCGAGATCCACGACGCCCGGCGCGCTCCAACGAACTGGGCTCACCCGGAGTTTGACGACACAGGCTGGCAGCCGGCCGAAGCGCTCCGCGCGCCCGGACGGAACACCAATGCCGCGATCACCCCGTTCTCGGTCATGGTGCCGCGGGCCATCCCGGCCCTGCGCGAGGCGATCATCCGGCCGGTTCGGATCGTCGCCATCGGCGAAACCTCGGGCGGGCGGGCCGAGCCCGATGTCGCCGCCCAACTCGCCCGCGAACGCCTGGAGCCGCTGGCCCACGGCCAGGTCGTGGGCGCCGAAGGATTGCTCAGCGAGGGCGGCGCGGCGGTGTTTACGTCCGATCCCGAACACGCGCTCAGCATCGTGCTCGACTTTGGACGGATCGTCACGGGGCACATTCATCTTGAATTGGAAGGCCCGGCCGGCGCGACGGCCGATTTCGTCTGCGACGAGCGCCTGCAGGAAGACGGCCGGGTGCGCCTGGGCGAGGGCATCCCGGGCTTCGACATCCGATTCGCCCACCGCTACATCCTGCGCGAGGGCGCCCAGACCTGGGAACGCTTTGAGTGGAGCGGTTTCCGGTATCTCCAGGTGACCTTCCGCAACCTGAGCGCCCCCCTGCGCGCGCGGGCGATTGCGGTCAACACCTGCGGCTACCCGGTCGAGGACCGGGGCGCGTTCGAGTGCTCCGATCCGCTGTTGAATCGGCTGTGGCAGGCGGGTGCCGACACGCTCAAGCCCTCCATGCAGGATGCCTATCTGGACTGCCCCTCGCGCGAGCAGCGCCAGTGGGTGGGCGATGGCTATGTCGAGACGTTGATTAATTACGTTGCCTTTGGCGATGCGCGCCTGGCCGCCCAGTATCTGCGCCACACTGCCCAGTCGCAGCGCCAGAACGGGTTGACCACCGCGGTGGCGCCCGGGGACTTCGGGGCGTGGAGCTTCTTCAACATCCCCGACTTCTGCCTGCACTGGATCCTCGCGATCGAGCAATACGTCCTCTACACCGGCCGCGTCGACATCCTGGATGAGCTTTTTCCGGCGGTGATCAAGGCCCTGGCCTGGTTCGAGCGCCATCTCAACCCCGAGGATCTGCTGACCGATGTGCCGCACTGGGTGATGATCGATTGGGCCGAGCTGGACAAGGCCGGCCAGGTCACCGCCCTGAACGCCCACTTCGTCGCCGCGTTGCGGGCGGCGGCCGGGATGGCGGAGCGGGTCGGGGCGCCGCGCGAGGCCGCCCGGCTGGGCGGGCTGGCCCGTCGCATCACGGATGCCATCAACCTGCTGCTGTGGGACGAGGCGCGGGGCGTCTACCCCGACGCCCGGGCGGGCGGCCGGCTGAGCCGGCGGATCAGCCAGCAGACTAACGCGGCGGTCTTTGCGTTTGGGGTGGGACCGGCCGAGCGCCGAGCGGCCGCCCTCGGCCATGTCCTGAGTGAACAGCGCCTGGTCTTGACCCGCGCCCTCGACAAGGATCGCCAGCCCGAGGTGGCCTTTGACGAGGAGCAGGACGTCGTCCTCGCCCAGCCGTTCTACATGCACTTTCTGCATCGGGCGATGGCCCAGGAGGGCATGCATGCCGGAATCCTGGACAACCTGCGGCGGCGCTGGGCGCCGATGCTGGAGCAGGGCGCCACCTTCTGGGAGAGCTGGGCGCTGATCCCGATCACCAGCATGTGCCATGCGTTTTCGGCCACCCCGACCTTTGACCTGACGACCGAAACGCTCGGGGTGATGCCGCTCGAGCCTGGGTTCGCCCGTTTTCGGGTCGCGCCGCAGCCGGCCGGTCTGGCCTGGGCGCGCGGCGTTGTGCCCACGCCGCACGGCGACATCGCTGTGGGGTGGGAGCGGGCTGGCGATCGGCTGACCCTGACCCTCAGCGTGCCCGGGGGAACGAGCGCCGAGGTGCTGGCGCCAACCGGTCTGCGTTGGACGGACATCAACGGGCGGGCCGCCAGTGATCGCGCGCTGAGCGTGGTTGCCGGCTCGCACCGGCTCACCGCATCACCAGAACTCAAGGAACACCCATGAACACTCCCAATGCGCGCGATCTGCATCACGAATCAATCATCATCGATGGCCTGAACGCCAGCAACTTCTTCGATCCGCGCGTGTTTCCGCGCCTCTTTGCGGGCGGCATCACGGCCGTGAATGCGACCGTGGCCGCCTGGCACACCCCCGCGGAAGCCGTCAACCTGATGGCGGACCTGCTGAATGTCATCGACGAACGGTCTGACATCCTGATGCAGGCCCGGAGCGTGACCGACATCCACGCGGCCAAGGCCTCGGGACGGGTCGGCGTCATTGCCGGCTTTCAGGGCGGTGAGCCGATCGGGGCCAACCTGAACATGTTGAAGCTGTATCACGCCCTGGGCGTGCGGATCATCCAGCTCACCTACAACTTTCGAAACCTGATCGGTTGCGGATGCCAGGAACCTGAGGACACGGGCTTGAGTGATTTCGGCCGGGAGGCGATCGC
>JAGOCU010000339.1 GCA_017998555.1 Thermoflexales bacterium | reverse complement strand
AAGCCCAAGCAGCTCTCCGGCGGCCAGCGCCAGCGCGTGGCGGTCGGCCGCGCCATCGTCCGCAACCCGGCGGTCTTCCTCATGGACGAGCCGCTGTCGAACCTGGACGCCAAGCTTCGTGTGCAGGCCCGCGCTGAAATCAGCAAGCTGCACCAGCAGCTTGGCACGACCTTCATCTATGTCACCCACGACCAGGTCGAGGCGATGACGATGGGCACCCGCATTGCGGTCATGAAGGACGGCGTGCTGATGCAGATTGATACCCCGCAGTCGCTCTACGACAAGCCGGACAACATCTTCGTGGCCGGCTTCATGGGCAGCCCGTCGATGAACATGTTCAAGGGCACCCTCACCGGTGGCGATGGCGAAATGTATGTGGACACCGGGATCTTCCGGGTCAAGGTGCCCGGCTTCCGCCAGGCCCCGCTCAAGAGCCACATGGGCAAGGAAATCATCTTTGGCATCCGCCCCGAGGACGTGCACGATCCTGAGTTCGCTCCGGTGGGCATCGACAAGGAAATGGTCGACGCCAAGATCGAAGTGACCGAGCTGATGGGCAACGAGGTCATCCTGTATCTGAATTCAGGCGACAAGAACTTCCTCGCCCGGGTCGACCCGCGCAGCAAGGGCCGGGTTGGCAACAGCGTCAGCATGGCGTTCAACATGGACAACATCCACATCTTCGACGCCAAGACCGAGAAGGCCATCCGCTAGAAGCGATCCAAAAACGAGGGGCGAGATCACAATTACCGTGCTACGCGCGGGGATTGTGATCTCGCCCCTTTGCTTTGCATATGAACGTCCTGCTCCTGCATCCCTTTTCCGATGTCAGCTATGCCCGTCTCCAGGCGGGTATGCCCGGCGCCAGTATCAGCCGGTATGCGAGCCTTGCCGATGCGTCGCCCGAAGCGCTCGCCCAGGCCGATATCCTGTTTGCCAGTGATAGTCGAAGGCTGCCTCTCCCCGAGCAGACGCCCCGCCTGGCCTGGCTTCAGGGCTACTGGGCCGGCATCGATCACGTCATCGGCCAACCGATATTTGGGGGCGGCCGGGTGCGACTGACAACATCGGCCGGCACCCACGCCGTCGTCATGTCCGAGTTCGCCTTCATGATGATGCTGAACCTGTCGCATCGCTTCTCGGAGCTCCAGCACTGGCGCGCGTCCGGCGCGCCCGGGGGGTGGCCCATCAACCGGCGGAGCTATCGGACTGACGTGCTCGATGGGGCGACGCTTGGCTTGATCGGCTATGGCGCCGTGGGCAGCCGGATCGCCGTCCTCGGCTCGGCCTTTGGCATGCGGATCCTGGCCATGCGCGGAAGACAAAGCGCGGCGGGCGCAGCCGCGCCCGGCGAGCCGCCTGTCACCTGGTTCCAGCGCGACGGCTTGAGCAACATCGCGCGCGAGGCCGATTACCTCGTCATCGTTGCCGCGCTGACGGCGGATACGCGAAAGATGATCAGCGCCGACATTCTGGCGGTGATGAAGCCAGGCGCCTACCTGGTGAACATCGCCCGGGGCGAGATCATCGACGAGCCCGCCCTGATCGACGCCCTGCGCGAGCGGCGCATCGCGGGCGCCGCGCTGGATGTCTTCGAGACCGAGCCGTTGCCGGCCTCGAGCCCGCTGTGGGATCTGGACAACGTCATCCTTACGCCCCATGTCTCCGGGATGGCGCCCAACTACGAGTCGCGGGTCGTCGATATCTTTATCGACAACTACCAGTATTTCGTCGCGGGCAAGCGCATGCCGACCGAGGTCGATTTCGAGCGCGGCTATTGAGCCAAATACCCGAAGCGACATGCGCCGGCAAGGCCGGCGCATGTCGCTTCGGGCAATTCGCATACAATCGCCGGCGCTATGCCATCGCACATGACTATTGACGAACAGGTTGCCCTCCTCATGCAGGGCACCGAATACGGTGACGCGCCGACCGCCGCCGCCATGACCCGCGAGCTCCGCGCGCGGCTGGAAGACAGCCAGAAGACCGGGCGCCCGCTCAAGATCTATTGCGGCTACGATCCGCGCACCTCGGATCTGCATCTGGGCCACACCCTCACCATGCGCAAGCTCCGCCAGTTTCAGGAGCTCGGGCATGAGGTGACCTTTCTGATCGGAAACTACACCAGCCTGCTGGGCGACCCGTCCGACAAGGACAAACTGCGCCCGCAACTGACCAGCGAAGAGGTGGCTCACAACGCCCGCACCTACAGCGAGCAGGCTTTCAAGATCCTTGACCGCGAGCGCACCCGGGTGCGCTTCAACGCGGAATGGCTGAGCGAGTTGAGTTTCATCGACGTCATCCGTCTGGCCCAGAACTTCACCGTCCAGCAGTTTCTGGGCCGCGAGAACTTCGCCCAGCGCCTGCAAAAAGGCGACCCGATCTACCTGCACGAGACTTTTTATGCCCTCATGCAGGGCTACGACGCCGTCGCGCAGGAGACCGATGTGCAGGTCGGCGGGACCGATCAGCTCTTCAATATTCTGACCGCCGGGCGCAAGCTCCAGGACGCCGCTGGCCAGAAGCCCCAGATCGGCATCTTTGTCAAGATCCTGCCCGGCACCGACGGGGTGGTGAAGATGTCCAAGTCGCTGGGCAATCACATCCCCATCCTGTCCACCCCCGAGGACATGTATGGCAAGGTGATGAGCCTGCCCGACTCGGCCATGCTGATCTTCTTCGAGCTGGTCACCCGCTACACGCCACCCATGCTGGCCGACGTGCAGAAGCGCATCGAGGACGCGTCGATCAACCCGCGTGACATCAAGATGGAGCTCGCCCGCGAGATCGTCTCGATCTTCCACGACGCTGACGCGGCGGTCCGGGCCGAGCAGGATTTCGTTTCGCGTTTCCGCGACAAGGATGTCCCGGATGACATCCCCGTTTTCGCGGTGACCGGGTCGGCCAATATCGTTGATGTGATCGCCGAAGCCAAACTCGCCAAGTCGAAGGGCGAGGCGCGCCGGCTGATCGAGGGCGGCGGGGTCACCGTCGACGGGCGCAAGGCCACGGATTGGAAGGAAACGCTGGACCTCAAGGCGCCGGTGGTGCTCAAGGTGGGCAAGCGGCACTATGCCCGCGTGATCCAGGGCTGAGACTCTTGAGTTCCGAATCCTCATCCCGCGGCGGAGCCGGAGGATGAGGATTCGGACGGACAGGCATGCGGCCAGGAGACAGATGAGCGACGACTTCCTGCGGGGGATCTACAACATCGTGCCCACGCCCTGGCGGGCGGATGGCAGCCTCGATGAGCCGGGTATCCGCCAATTGACCGACTTTGTGGTTGGGCTGGGCGTGCACGGCATGACCATCCTGGGGGTCATGGGCGAGGGGGCCAAGCTCTCCGACGACGAGCGGGCCCGCAGCGTGGCGGCCTTTGTCGCCGCGGCCGACGGACGCATCCCGATCTGCGTCGGGACCTCCCACGACGCGACCGAGCGCTGCATCAGCTTCTCGCG
>JAGOCU010000338.1 GCA_017998555.1 Thermoflexales bacterium | reverse complement strand
CGATGGCGCCGATCACCGTCAGCGTCAGCACGATCCCGACGATCAGCAGCGCCAGACCCAGCACAACGGCGACCAGCCGGCCGGTCAGGGTGACGATCCCGCTCACGAGCTTCCACAACGCGACAAAAGGCCAGGCGTACCAGGGGGTGGGTGTTTGTTTGGTCATGTCTTGGAATGCTTAACAGAACCTGTTTTCCGAGCCGATATCCCCGGCTTCGCCGGGGATATCGGCTCGGAAACTGGTTTCATAGGTGCTCCTTAGCAATACGGACCAACGCGCAGCGAGTTGCGAATGACCGAAGACACACACGCTGCGGATGACCCGGATGCGCGACTGGGCATCGCCTGAATCGGGAGTAGACTTCCATTGCGTATCGGCATGGCGGCCGAATCACAACATGGAGGACATTCACTATGGCCAAATTTGAACGTGTCGAAGAAATCGACGTCACCCCCGACAAAGTCTGGAAAGTCATTACCACCCCGGACTTGTGGGACGAATGGATGCCAGGCGTGACGGGCATCACCGGCGCGGGGCCCGCCGCCGCCGGTTCGTCGTATCCGTTTCAAGCCGACGACCAGACCGGCAAGGCAACCGTTACCCGGATCGAACCGGGACGCTATCTCGAGATCGTCACGGACGTGGGGGGCCACAAGACCACCCACCACTTCACGCTCTCCCCGCGCACCGGCGGCCTGCTTGGCCTCGGCGGGGTGAACGGCACCAAGGTCGACTACGTCATGGAGTATGTGCCGGCAGGCGGCATCCTGGGCGCCTTTGTTGCCGGCGGTAATCCAGTAGATCTGCTGAAGGTCAAGAAGGCGCTCGCGCGGCTGGAGGACCTGGCTGAGAAGCCGGATCTCTCGGGTGGCATCGGCAAGCTGCCGTCTTCTCACGCCTAATCACTCCCCGAGGGTTTCATTCCGGAGACGATATCCGGCGGCTTCGCCGCCGGATATCGTCTCCGGAGGAAACATCGGCGCTATCAAGGTCGTTCAAAAATACAAGGAGACACACCATGGGACTATTCGCAACACTGATTCTGGGCGGCATCGCGGGCTGGCTGACCGGCATGATCATGAAAGGCGGCGGCTACGGCCTGATCGGTGACATCGTGCTGGGCATCATCGGCGGCATCGTCGGTGGCTTCCTCGGCGGGTTGATCTTCGGCGTGGACATGGTCAACGGGATCAATCTGACCAGCCTGCTGGTCTCGATCCTCGGGGCGGTGCTGGTGGTCTGGCTTTCGCGGCTGATCCGCGGCAAGCGCTGACCTTCTGTTTTTCATGTGAAACGGTCCCCAGCGATGCTGGGGACCGTTTCACCCGAGTCCGCTAGATCTTTGAGATCCAGACCTGAATCTTGGTTCGGTCGTAGTCGAAGTTTCCATCGGCGTCAGGCTTGCCCAGGACTTTTTTCAAGTCCGCAACGTCCGTCCAGCCGGCGCCAAGCACGTGCCCATTGACGGCTCGGATGCTGCTGCCGCCAATGGAGACCGCGCCATGAAAAACCTCGTGGTCGATCAGGCGGTAGAAACCCACCGCCGATCCGGCCGGGATCGCCGATTTGCCATCCCAGCGCTTGCCGGACAGGAACTTGAGCTTATCCCGCCAGGCATTCCCATTGATGGACGCGATCTCCGAGGGCGTGATGCCCTTGCCGAGGAGGAATCTCACATACGCGACCGCGTCGTAGCAGATTCCGCCGGTGTACTTGCGAATGTCGGCTCCTTTGAGCAGCGCGAGCGCGTGCTTCTTGCGCTCCGGCTCGCCCAGCATGGCGACCTTGGCTCCTTCTGGTTTCAGACTCATGATCTATCTCCTTATGGGTAGACGCGTTTTTTGGCCCACGCGATTTCCATAAGCGTCAGTGTAGACCTCCTGGCTGGCATGTCCAGCATGCAAGTCCCGAAACACGCTCCCCGTCCGGCGCACGCCGGGCGGGGAGCGTGTTTCGGGATACTCCACGCCCCGGAGCGAAGAGTGACATATGCTCCAATCGTTCATTTCTGGTGTATATTTCGCCCTTCCCATGAACATGGACGACAAAGATTACCTGATTCTGCGCGAACTGCAACGCAACGCGCGGACGACGAACCTGGATCTGGCGCGGCTGGCCGGCCTCTCGCCAACCGGGCTGCAAAAGCGCCTCGAGAAACTCGAGGCCGCCGGCGTCATCGGCGCGTATGTGGCCGTCCTCGACCGCGAGAAGCTCGGCTACGACCTGATGTGCTTCGTCCACGTCAATCTGCGTTACCACTCGGTTGATCTCGTCCGCAAGTTTCGGGCCGCGGTCAAGGCCATGCCTGAGGTGCTGGAATGTCATCACATCACCGGCGAGGCCGACTACGTGCTCAAAATCGCCGTCCGTGACCGGCAGCATCTCGAGTCCTTTCTGGTCAACACGCTCACGCCCGCGCCGGGGGTTGAGCGCATCCGCACCAGCCTCGTCCTGAACGAAATCAAATCCACCACCGCGCTGCAGCTTGGAGCCGATCCCGAGCCAAAGCGCCAGCGCCGCGCGCGCAAGGATCAAGATGTCTGACGATTTCCTCCCCATCAACCGGGTCGACCACATCGAGTTCTACGTCGGCAACGCCCGCCAGGCCGCCCACTACTACAAGACAGCCTTTGGCTTTGTCCAGACCGCCTACAGCGGGCTCGAGACCGGCAACCGCGCGCGCGCCTCGTATGTCCTCGAGCAGCACAACATCCGCCTGGTGCTGTCCAGCGCGCTCTCGCCCGATCATCCGATCGCCCGCCTCGCCCATTTGCACGGCGACACCGTGGCCGTGGTCGCGGTCGAAGTCCCTGACGCGGCTGCGGCGTATCGCGAGACGACCCGGCGCGGGGCCACCGGCGCGATTGCGCCCTATGAAATCGAGGACGAGCAGGGCCTGTATCGCGCCGCCGCGATCCGCATGTATGGCGACACCCTGATGACGTTCGTCGAGCGGGGCAAGTACCGGGGCGCCTTTGCGCCGGGCTACACAGCCGTCGACTACCCGGGTTCGCGCAACGCCCAGGGCAAACCCACCGGCTTCGGCCTGATGCACATCGACCACATCGTCGGCAACGTCGAGCTGGGCGCGATGAACCGCTGGGTCGAATTCTTCGCTCAGACCATGGGCTTCGAGCAGCTCCGCCACTTCAGCGACAACGACATTCACACCGAGTACTCGGCCCTGATGTCGAAGGTCATGATGAACGGGAACGGCAAGATCAAGTTCCCGATCAACGAGCCGGCCGAAGGCCGCAAGAAGTCGCAGATCCAGGAATACCTGGACTACCACTATGGCCCGGGGGTGCAGCACCTCGCCCTGAGCACCGGCAACATCGTCGAGGCGGTCACCCGCCTGCGCGACGCGGGGGTCGAGTTCCTGCGCGTGCCGAGCGCCTACTACCGGGAACTGGAGGCCCGGGTGGGCAAGATCAACGAGCCGATCGACAAGCTGGCCGAGCTGGG
>JAGOCU010000337.1 GCA_017998555.1 Thermoflexales bacterium | reverse complement strand
ATGTCCGACGCAAGCGCGCCGAGTTGGATCTCATCCTGCGCGGCGAAGCGGCTGTTGGGGCCCTTCTTGTTCTCGTCGGCCACGATCCGGCGGGCGCTGTTGAGCATGTCGACCGCCCCGGCCACGGTCGTGTCGCCGCTCGTTATCCCCAGAAAATCAGCCGCTTCGCGCAGCGCGCGCTGCCGGTCGCGGGCCACAGCATAACGGTTGGCGATTGACACCACATACAGGTCGCGGTATTGCGGATTCACCCCGTCATAGGCCAGGGATCGGGGGGGCGCGTCCTGCAGGACGAGCTCGGGCGGCGCCCAGGCATAGACAATATAGGCGCCGGCAAAGAAGCCTATCAGGAGCCCGGACAGAATTGACGCCAGCAGAACAGGACCGCTCGTTGATTTGGGCATACCTGAGATTCTACTCACTTCGCAGCGAACACGCGGAATACCCTTCTGGAGAGCCACACCGCCCCGGCGCAGGCCGGGGCGGTGTGGCTCTCCAGAAAACTTCCAACCTTAAAAGAAGCCGCCGCCCCTTGACAAAACGCACGGCCATCCGTATGCTCATGCGTCAACAACCGAAGATCAGATCGAACTCTTATCCAGAGAGGCAGAGGGACCGGCCCAATGAAGCCTCGGCAACCTGTTCACAAGGTGCCAAATCCGGCAGCGACCGCGCAAGCGGGGTAGGACTGGAAGATGAGAGACGGCATGAGCATTGCGCAGTGTTCTCGCCCTCTCGTCATCCGACGGGAGGGCGAGTTGCTTTTCGGGGCAAATCCAGCGGGACGCCGGCGCGGCGGACCGCGACATCGCCTTCGGGCGAAAGGAAACACAGCAATGTCCGACCATACTTTTCACTTCGACACGCTCGCCCTGCACGCGGGCACCCAGCCCGATCCGGCCACCGGCTCGCGGGCGGTGCCGATCTATCAGACCACTTCCTATCAGTTCAAGAACACCGAGCACGCGGCCAACCTGTTCGGGCTGAAGGAATTCGGCAACATCTACACCCGGATCATGAATCCGACCAACGATGTCGTCGAGCAGCGCCTGGCCGCGCTCGAGGGCGGCGTCGGCGGGCTGGTCCTCTCGTCGGGTCAGGCGGCTGAGACCTTCGCGATCCTGAACCTGGCCAAGCCCGGTGATCACATCGTGAGCGCGACCTCGCTCTACGGCGGGACCTACAACCTCTTTCACTACACCCTGGCCCGTCTTGGCATCGAAACAACCTTCGTCGATGCCCGCGACCCGGAGAGCTTCCGCCGCGCGATCCGGCCCAACACCAAGGCCATCTATGGCGAGACGGTCGGCAACCCGCGGCTCGACTTGTTCCCCTTTGAGGCCGTGGCGAAGATCGCCCACGAGAATCACCTGCCGCTGATCATCGACAACACGACCGCCACGCCCTATCTGGTCCGCCCGATCGAATGGGGCGCGGACATCGTGGTGCACTCGACGACCAAATACATCGGCGGGCACGGCACCTCCATCGGCGGCGCGCTGATCGACAGCGGCAAGTTCGATTGGGCCGGCAGCTCGCGCCACGCCGAGTTCAACACCCCCGACCCGAGCTATCACGGTGTCGTGTACTCGTCGCTCGGTGCGCTGGCCTACATCCTCAAGGCCCGCCTGACCCTGCTGCGCGACCTGGGCTCCTCGCAGTCGCCGTTCAACTCCTTCCTCAATATCCAGGGGCTCGAAACCCTGCATGTCCGGCTGGATCGCCACATCGCCAACGCCAACGCGGTGGCCGCCTATCTGTCGACCCACCCGGCCGTGGCCTGGGTCAATCACCCCAGCCTGCCGAGCTATCCGCAGCAGGCAGAAGTCAAGCGCATCGCGCCAAAGGGACTCACCGCGCTGATTGGCTTCGGGATCAAGGGCGGACGCGCGGCCGGCCGCGCGTTCATCGACAACCTTAAGCTGCTCTCGCACGTGGCCAACATCGGCGACGCCAAGTCGCTGGCCATTCATCCCGCCACGACCACCCATTCGCAGCTCAGCTCCGAAGAGCAGCTCAGCACCGGTGTCACCGACGACTTCATCCGGCTCAGCATCGGGCTCGAGGACGTGCGCGACATCCTCTGGGACATCGACCAGGCGCTCACGACGGCCGTTGCCGCGGTCGGCAACTAACGCAGGTGAGGGCGAAGCATTCGCCGCTGTGCGGCGAATGCTTCGCCCCTACGAGGTGGATGATGGTCAAGACCAAAATGCTGCTGGCGGGGATCGGGTCGGACGCGGCCCAGTTCTACACCATCCTCGAGGCGCGCCTGGGCGAGCACGCCATCAACGTGCCCTTCATGTTGCGGGCGACCTGCGAGCCCGGGCTGCTGGCCCGGCTGAACGCGACCTTTCGGATCGGCGACGAGCTCGACGTCACGCTGGACGAGAGCGAGCCTGGCGCCGCGCCGCGGATGAGGCTGCTTTCCGTTGGATAGCGCCTGCTGACGACCCGCCGAAGATACTTTTGAGGCTGCATATCCCCGGCTTCGCCGGGGATATGCAGCCTCAAAGAATCATCTGGCGAGCATTGCGCAGCTTGAAAAAAAGGGTGTCATGTGACCGAACTGATCGTCCAAACAGAGTACTTTCGATATCCCGGGCGGCTCGCGCTTCAAAGCGGGGCCGCCCTTGACGGTTTCACCCTCGCCTACGAGACGTATGGCCGGCTGAACGCCGAGCGCAGCAACGCCATCCTGATCTGCCACGCCTGGTCGGGCGACGCGCACGTGGCGGGGCGCTACAGCGCCGGCGAGGACAAACCCGGCTGGTGGGACGATGCGGTCGGGCCGGGCAAGGCCTTCGACAGCAACCGCTACTTCATCGTGTGCTCGAACGTGCTGGGCGGATGCTCGGGCAGCACCGGCCCGAGCTCGATCAACCCCGCCACCGGCAAGCCCTGGGCGCTGTCATTTCCGATGGTGACGATCTCGGACATGGTCGAGGCCCAGCGCCTGCTGGCCGATCACCTCGGCATCCCGAGCTGGTTGTGCGTGAGCGGGGGGAGCATGGGCGGAATGCAGGCCCTGCAGTGGGCGGTGGCCTACCCGGCCCGGGTCCGCAACGTCATCGCCCTGGCCAGCACCGCCCGGCTCTCGCCCCAGACCATCGCCCTGAACGAGGTTCCACGCCAGGCCATCTACGCCGACCCCAACTGGAATCGGGGCGACTACTACGACAAGACCCCGCCCAACGCCGGGCTTTCGGTCGCCCGGATGATCGGCCACATCACCTTTCTCAGCGACGAAAGCATGCGCGAGAAGTTCGGGCGCCGGCTGCGGGCCGGCAACGGCACCGGCTATGGCTTCACCTTCGAGACCGAATTCGAGGTCGAGAGCTATCTCAAATACCGCGGCGACTCCTTCACCAAGCGCTTCGACGCCAACTCTTTTCTGTATCTGAGCAAGGCGATGGACTACTTCGATCTGTCGTATGGGCTGCCTTCGTTGGCCGCGGCCTTCCGCGGGGTGA
>JAGOCU010000336.1 GCA_017998555.1 Thermoflexales bacterium | reverse complement strand
GTCATCGCTGCTCCAGCGCGCCTGCAAACGCATCGGCGTCGGCCACCGTCCCAAACACGCCGTCCTCGATCTTGACCGAGGCGATCGACCAGGCGTGCAGTTCGTCGTTGACGGCGCCGCAGCAATCGCCCAACAGCAGGCACTCATAGCCCAGGTCGACGGCGGCCCGCAGCGTGGAGTGCACGCACACGTCGATGGTGTTGCCGCAGAAGGCCAGACAGCGGATGCCCTTCTCCCGCAGCAGGCGATCGAGTTCGCCCGAGACGAAGGCGCTGCAGGTCGACTTCTCGATCACCGCGTCGACGGGTTCGGGGCGCAATTCAGGCACGATCTCCCAACCCGGCTCGCCCGGGGCGGCCGTCGTCGATGCGGAGCCGGGAAGGCGACCGTGGCGGGTGTAGATCACTTGCAGGCCGGCGCGGCGCGCGGCCGCCAACACCCGTTGAATGCGGGGGATGGGTGCGCTCAGCCTTGCCGTGTCGTATCCTGCCCGCTCGATGTAGAAGCCTGGCGAGCAGTAGTCGTGCTGCATGTCGACCACGAGCACGGCGCACGCCAAAGCGGGCGTATTCCGATCGCGCGGCCATGCGTGCGGGGAGCCCGGCATCTGGAAGGACCTGTCTTTCATGGCATTCCCTTCAGGCACTTTCGGATTTCCTTGCGCGCCCAGGCGTAATGACTGCTTGTGGCCGAGATGAAGTACGCACCGAGCGTCGTCGTCTTCGTCCAGGCATAGCGCCCGGGGGTGAAGAGATCGTGCTCGCTGATTTCCGGGACCGTCTTCATCATCTGACGATAGGATCCGCGAAAGTCCTTCAGGACTTCGTCCAGTGGCCGATCACGATGCTTCTCGTAGATCTGCCTATTCAACGCGGGGAGTTGCGACCACTTGAATCCCTCGCCGGGTATGGCGGGGGTGATGCCCTTGAGGCCGGCCTGATACCAACTCAGGCACATCTGCTCCCACTCAAAGATGTGGGCGAGGACATCCTTGATCGCCCATTGCGTGATTGGGCTGGTCGTGGTGAGCTGTTCCGGGGTCAGCGCGGTCAGCGCCTGTTCCAATCCGTCGTGCTCGGCCCGCATGGCGGTGAGCAACTGATCCTTGGTCTTGGGACGAGGCATGTTATCCCTCCTCGGTCGTCTGGGTGTGATGCTTCTGCCGCCGCCGGGCAGCGGCGCCCGCCGGTCGCGGTCAGCCCGGCCCGGCCCCCGGGATCGCCGTCAGTCCCGCCGCCTCGATCCCGGCGATGGCGCAGATCTCGTCGTTGTCGCCGATATCGCCCGAGATGCCGACCGCGCCGATGATCTCGCCATCCGCGGCGGCGATCAACACCCCGCCGGGTGAGGGCACCATCCGCCCGTGGCTGGTGGCGGCGAGCGCGGCGAAGAAGGGCGGAAAGCGGTTGGCCCGCTCGGCCAGCTCGCGGGTGCCAAAGCCCATCCCGAGCGATCCCCAGGCCTTGCCAAAGGCGATGTCAAAGCGGACAAAGCCGGCCCCGTCCTCGCGCTTGAAGGCGATCAGGTGCCCGCCGGCATCCAGGACGGCCACGCCAAGCGGCGCAAAGTGCTTCTTGCGCGCCTCGGCAAGCGCCACGTCAATGATCGCGATTGCCTGGGCCAGTTTGAGTGTTGCCATTTCGCCTCCAAGGAGAATTGCGCTGAGACTGATCGTGTTCTCGGCGCTACTTTACTCGATCCGAGAAGGCGAATCAGATGGCCAGCAGAACAGCCTTCCCCCCGTCTTCATTGCCTCCAGCAGCATTTCGGGTGGAAGCAAACCCCGGCGGATCAACTCCCCGATCAGGGCGCTTCCCCCGTCGGCGTCGGTCGGGATGAGATAGCTCTCCTCGCGCTTGGAGGTGAAGACATACAGGTCGTCAGACGTCAACCCGTCGCCAGCCATGAAACAGACTCGGATGACGTCGGCCCAGTCGAAGGTGTCGGTCCATGGCGCGCGACCGGCGGGCGCGACATCACGATAGAGTGTCTTCTCGTCGAAACGGACGTGATACCAATCGGCGAGGGTCGGCATGTCGCAGCGGCTGCGCTCACTTCTTGCAGAAAGCCGGAAAGGCGATGGTCACCGGCGCGTTGACGTTGGAAAGCTCATAGCTCACATCGGCTTTGAACACCTGGGCCTGGGCGCTGCCCTTCGCGGCCGTGGCTGCCTCAAGCGCGAGGGTGTACTTGACCAGATACTGCCCATCGCGCGCGAGCCAATAGTCGCCCTTGTTGTTGCGCACGACTGCGCCGGAGTCCTTGCCAAGCTGGGTTACCTTGAAGGTAAAGTGATTGCTCGGGATGCCGTTGACGGTCTCTTCTGCCACAAATGCCGGATTCTCGGCGCTGAGGGTGACGTCGAGCAGTCCCGTGAGCGTCCCGCGCAGATCGGACTCAATCGGCTCCTGATCCGTCAGCTTGCCTTTCTGGCTCGCCCCCTGGCCCGAGATCTCGCACTGCTGATTGCCAATCGCAATCGTTTCGCTCGCGTCGGTCGAGCCCTTCGGGTTGTCCGCGCTGACCTCGCGTGTTTCGGTGCGTGTCCGAGATGCCTTCCTGGCGCTATCCACCTGGGTGATCATCGTGATTTCGTTCTGGTCCGTCGGTTCGGGGCCGGCGATCACGGTGTGGAGCGTGGTCTGGTAGCTGTTCAGGCTGGCCAACCCGGTCCGCATTCCGGTCATGGCCGGGTTGGGCGGGCGGCGGGTGGGGGTAGGCACGGGCGTCGGGCTGGGCGGCAGCGCGGAGGGCCGGGTTACGGTCGCCGCGGCGGCTCCCGGCGCCGCGGTCGCAACCGGCTGCGCGATGGGTGGGGGGGTGTCCACCGGATTCGGCGACCCCGAGGTCTGCAATGATCGAATCAAGCGGGTCGGAATATCGGAACAGCCGAGCATGGACAGCGCCAGCAGCGCGGTCACAACGGCCAGGGCGCGTCGCGTCACCAACATGATTTGCCTCCGCTGAACAAATTCATTATAGGTTCAGATCGTCAAAACGGAACATGCAGCCAGAAGCGACATCCCCGCCCTCGGCGCGCGCTTGGGCGGGGATGTCGCTTCTGGACAGGGTGATGCAAACGTTTCTGGGGCCTATTCCTCGCGAACAAGCTCCGACAACGGCATGCGGGCCAGCCAGGCGGCGGGCACAACGCTCCCGGCAAACCCAATCCCGAGACCGCAGGCCAGAACGAGCGCCACGATCCGGCCCTCGAGCGCCATGCGCACCTGCACGCCTGAGGTTTGCAGCGGGCTGAGCGCGCCAATCGCCGACGCGCCGGCAAAGGCCAGCAACGTGGCCACTCCTGCCACGGCCAGCCCCTGCGCGCAGACATGCGCGGCCAGCGAGGCGGATTCATACCCAACCACCCGCATCACCCCCAGGTCGCGCCGACGCAACCAGGCCAGCCGCCCGAGCGTGGCGGCCAGGGCCAGCGCCGACCACACCCCAAGGCTCACCGCAATCGCATCAAGC
>JAGOCU010000335.1:1718-3484 GCA_017998555.1 Thermoflexales bacterium | reverse complement strand
CGCGGGCGGCGCTTTGTCGTCATCCTCGATCCGGGTGGAAAGCAGCGGCGCTCGGACGTCATCATCGGACTCGAATCGGCCGAACGGATGGAAATCGTCGATGGCGTGAAGGAAGGCGAGATCGTCCTCGGCCAATAACCGGCCATGCGCCTGATTTCGCTTACGCTCCTTGCCCTGCGCCGGCTGGCCAACCAGCGCGCCCTGACGGCCTGCCTGTTGCTTGGCATGACGGTGGCCGTGGCGATTGCGTCGGCCATCCCGGCCTTCGTCAGCTCTGCCCAGAATCGTGTGCTCCGCCGCGAACTGGCCGATCGGGCCGCCGGCCAGATCCGGCTGTCCGGCCTGGCGGCCAATACCCGCCTCCCGCTGAGCCTGAAGTTCAGCTATCTGGGATTCGGGCGAGCCCTGCTCAATTTCGACGAAACCCGCGAGCTGGACGCCTACATGGCCGAGCGCGTCGCGCCACGACTGGGATTGCCCGTTGTGCGCACGGTCCGCTACATGTCGACCGATCTCTGGACCATCCTGCCGGCCAACGAAACCTGGCGCAAGTATCCGCTCGACGACTCGCAGCCGCTCGGCTACGCCTCCCTCGATTTCATGACGGATCTGCTCGATCACATTGATCTGGACGCGGGACGCCTGCCGGCGGGTTTCCCCGGCGCGCCGCCGGTCACCGACGATGGCGAGATCGAGGTCATGGTCGGACGCGGATTCAGCGCCAAGACCGGGATCCAGGCGGGCGACGCCATCAGCCTGACGCGCACGGAGACCACGCTTGTGGCGTCCGATTTGAAGACCAGCCGCGAGGTACAGCGCGTCTATAACATCATCGCCCGGGTCACGGGCGTGTGGGCGCCGAAGAACGGCAACGACACGTATTGGATCATCCGGCCGGACGTGCTCGAGAAAGACCTCACCCTCAGCCCGGACACAATGGGCCGCCGAATCGGGCCCATCATCGATCGGCAGTTCTCGCTGATGATCTGGGCCTATGAAGTCAACGACAAGCTGCTGACCGCCGAAAACGTCGGCGACATCGTCGATCGCGCGAACGCGCTGAATGCCGAAGCGTTCGAAAAGAACGAACAGCTCACCCTGAATCAGTTTGAGATCATTTCGGCCCTGCGCAGTTTCCTCCGGCAGTCGCAGGAGCTCACCCTGTTGATGGCCCTGTTCTGCGCCCCGATCTTCGCGGTGGTGTTGAGCTTTGTTGTGCTGGTGGCGGGCATGGTCGTGCGCCAGCAGGAGGGCGAATTGGCCATCCTGCGCAGCCGTGGCGCGTCGCCGTTGGACATCTTCTACATGTACGCCGCCCAGGGCGTGCTGCTGGCGCTGATCGCGGTGTTGATCGGCGTGCCGCTCAGTTTCGGCGTGGCGTCGCTGCTGGCCAGCGCCATCACCTTTCTGCAATTCGCGCCGCAGCCCGAGTGGGTCACCTCGCTTCCGCCGCTGTCCCTCCGCCTGGCCGTGGCCGCCGCGGTGGTGGGAGCCGCGGCCACGCTTTTGCCGGCCCTTGGCGCGGCCCGCCGGACAATCCTGGGTTTTGGCGCCGAGCGCGCGCGGAGCGCCGGCCGGCCGCTGTGGCAACGGGCCTGGCTCGATGTGCTCCTGTTGATCCCGTGCGCGTATGCCACCTGGCAACTGCGCCAGGCGGGCAGCCTGGTCGTCTTTGGCACCGATGTGTCGCAGGCCGATCCGTTCCGGGATCCGATCCGCTACCTGCTCCCGATCCTGACCCTGACCGCGGCAGGGCTGCTGGCCTC
>JAGOCU010000335.1:0-1618 GCA_017998555.1 Thermoflexales bacterium | reverse complement strand
CTGTCCATAGGCGGCAAGCTCGTCCTTTCCAGCGGCGATTTCCGGGCCCCCGGCCTGATCACCTATACCGTCGCCGATTTGTTTGACATCTTTCCGATCGTGGCGGGCAGCGACGCGCCGTTCAAGAGCGGCAACTTCTTCGTCGCCAATGCCGGCTACACGTTCGAGAGTCTGAGCAAGGAATTGCCCTATGACATCGTGGCCGAGACCGATCCGGGGGTCAGCGTCGAGAAAATGGTCCAGGATGCGCAGGAGCTTGGCTTCATCGTGATCAACGCCTACGATGCGCGCACACGCCTTCTGGCCGAGCAACAGCGCCCGGAGCGCCAGGGGTTGTTTGGCGCGCTCACGGCCGGCTTTCTTTTCATGACTGCGCTGACGGTGCTCGGCTTCGCCATCTATGCGCTGTTGTCGTTCCGGCGGCGGGCCATCGAGCTGGGGGTGCTGAGGGCGCTGGGGCTGTCCGAAGCGCAGACGTCGATCTATGTCGTCGGCATCCAGGGCGCGCTCACCCTGGTCGGCGCGCTGGTTGGCACATCGTTGGGTGTTGCGCTGTCGTACATCTATGTCCCAGCCATGCAGGCCACGGGCAAATTGATCACGCTGGTGCCGCCGTTTCTGACCCGCATGGCGTGGGACAACGTCGCCCTGATCTACCTGGCGCTGGCGACGGCCCTCGGCTTTGTGATCGCGGCGAGCCTGGGCTTTCTGCGCCGGCTGCGCGCCTTCGAGGCGATCAAGCTGGGGGCGGTATGAGCATGGCCGTCGAGATCCGCGCGGTCGAACGAGCCTATGGTTCGGTCCGCGCGCTGCGCGGCGTGACGATGAGCGTGCCGGAAGGGATGTGGCTCGGCGTGAAAGGGCGCTCAGGCAGCGGCAAGACCACCCTCCTGAACTGCATTGGCGGGATTGACCGCCCAACGGCCGGAACCGTCACCTGCTTCGGGCGGGACATCGTGGGGATGACCGATCTCGAGCTGACCCGCTGGCGCCGGACCGAGGTCGGGTTCGTCTTCCAGGCGTTTGCGCTCATGCCCACCCTGTCGGCTTATGAGAATGTTGAGCTGCCGATGCGGATCGCAGGCGTTCGCTCGCGACGGGGACGGGCAATGGAGTGCCTCGATCTGGTGGGGCTGACCAAGTGGGCCGACCATCGTCCGCCCGAGATGAGCGGCGGGCAGCAACAGCGGGTGGCCATTGCCCGCGCGCTGGCGAACCGCCCCAAGCTGCTTCTTGCCGACGAGCCAACGGGCGAACTCGACACAACCACGAGCAAGGATATTCTGGCGCTCTTGCGGCGGATCGTCACCGCCGAGGGCATCACCCTGCTGATGTCCAGCCACGACCCGCTTGCCCTGAGTTACGTCGATAACATCGTCGAGATGCGCGACGGGGAAATTGTGAGCGGGTTGCCGATCGGACCGTTGACCGCAGACCGCTGAGCGCAGGAGGATCGCGGCGTTCAGCGGTCTGCGGTCTGCTGTCCGTTTTCGGCGACCGCCCGCATCAGCACGCCCTCGGGTGTGGCCTCGAGCACGACCCGGGTGGTGACGCCATATTGCTCGCGCAAGGCCTTTGGAATCTGGAGCCGGCCGGCCGAATCAAGCATCGCGCGGGT
>JAGOCU010000334.1 GCA_017998555.1 Thermoflexales bacterium | reverse complement strand
TTGCCGGTAACCGGGCCGACGGATTTGCCCACCAGGGTGGCGCGATGTACCTCGACAGCGGGAGCGCCAACCTCACAAATGTCACGCTTGCTGGAAACGGGGTGTCAGGCAGTTCCTCCGTGGGCGGCGGAATCTTTCGCAATGGCGGCGCGATGACACTGACCAACACGCTGCTGGACGCCAACTCCGGCGGCAATTGCGCCGGCTCGGTCGTATCCGGCGGCTACAACCTGTCCAGCGACGGGACTTGTTCGCTGGGCGCGCCGACGGACCTGGCGAACACGCCCGGGCAACTCGCGCCGCTCGCCAACGGGCATCGCGCGCCGTTGCTGGGCAGCCTGGCTGTGGATGCCGGGACCTGTCTGCAAAGCGCGGATGCGCTGGGCGCGATCCGCCCGGGTGCGGGCACACCCTTCTGCGACATCGGCGCGATCGAAGCCTCGGGCGCCAGCGTCGATCTGGCCGTGTCCGAGACCGTCGCGCCGACGCGCACGCTGCCCACCCGGGCCATCACCTGGACGGTCGTCATCAGCAACGTTGGCACCGGCCGCGCGTCGGCGTTTGCGTTCACGTCCACGGTGGGTGTCGCCTTGATCAATGTCGTGTCAACGACATCGGCCCTGCCGTCGGGTCTGATCCTTTCGCCGACCAGCGCTTCGGGCAACGTGTATGTCTGGGCCGGAGCCGGCCTGGGCGAGCGAAACGCCCTGACGATCACCCTGAGCGGCACGACGCCGCTGACGACGACCGACGCGACCGTCATCGGCGTGGCAACGACCATCACCACCGCCACGGATTTCGCGCCGGGCAACAATACGGCTGCGATCTCGGCGACGGTCTACACTGCGCCGAACCTGACCCTGATCAAGACCACCGATCCGGCGGTCAATCTGCCCGGCACGCGGATCACCTTCACTATCGCCTACACCAACTCGGGATTGACGCCAGCTTCCGGCACCATCGTCGATCTCGTGCCCGTGACGCTCACCCAGCCGACGGCGAGCTGGACCGGACCGCTGGCCCAGCTCGGCGGCCCGGCCTTCACCTGGCAACTGACCAGCCTCGCGCCGGGCGCCGGTGGGGTGATCACCGTCAGCGGTGTCATCAGCCTGGGCCTGGGCGGCGACGCCAGCTTCACCAACACTGTCTCCAGCCAGATCACCGGCGACATCCTGCCGGCGGACGACAGCAGCGCGGCGCGCGTCACCGTCCAGGCCTGCTACGCGCGCGCCTTCGACGGGGTCGTGGATGGCCCCGTGCGCTACACCATCCAGGAGGCGCTGGGCGATGCCTCTCCGGGACAACTGGTCAAGGTGGCGGGTTACTGCGTTGGACAGATGGCGGTCACCCGCACGGTCACGATCCGGGGCGGCTACGCCATCACCGAATGGGTCACGCCCAATGCCGCGCTGTATCCGGCCACCCTCGATGGGCTTCAGGCGGGGCGGGTGGCCGCCGTCACCGGCGGCGCGGTCTCGATCGAGGACCTGTCGCTGGTCAATGGCCGTCTGTCAGGTGTGGATGGGGCCGGGCTGAGCATCGATGCCGGTGTCACGGTGACCCTGCTTCGTGTCCGGGTCGCCAACAATGTGGCGGCGGATTTCAGCGCCGACGGCGGTGGCATCGCCAACTTCGGGACGCTGACCCTGTCCAATACGCAGATCGTCGGCAATGCCGTCAAGGGTTCGTATGGCGGGCGAGGCGGCGGGGTCTTCAACGCCGGCGCGCTCACGGTCCTAAGCAGTCTGATTGCCTCCAACTCAATGCCCGGCACCAGCGCCGGGCTGGGCGGCGGGATCTTCAACACGGGCGCGCTCACGATCAGCAGCTCATCGGTGCTCTCGAACGTCAACAGCGGAAGCAGCAACCTTGGCGGCGGTCTCTATAACGCTGGCGCTCTGGCAATGACCAACTCGACCATCGCCGGAAACCGGGCCGATGGTTTCGATAATCACGGCGGCGCCATCTACTTTGACTCGGGCAGCGGGCGCCTGACCAATGTCACCCTGGCGGCGAACGGCGTGTCGGAATTTGCTGCGAGTGGCGGCGGCCTGTTTCAGAACGGCGGTGTGGTCACCCTCACGAACACCCTGCTGAGCGGGAATGACCTTGGAAACTGCGGCGGCGCGCTGGTTTCGGGCGGCTACAACCTGTCGTCAGACGCGAGTTGCGCGTTGCACGCCTCGACCGACATCACCAAGACGGCTGCGCCGATGCTGCCGATGGTGATGGGACATCTGGCGCCAGCCCCCGGCAATCCCGCCATTGATCATGGCCAGTGCCTGCTGCCGGCCGATGCGCTCGGCGCGCCCCGGCCGGGCGCCGGTTCGGCCATCTGCGACATCGGCGCGATCGAGGTGCAGTTCACCGTGAAGCGGGCGTTTGTTCCCTCAGCCGTCCGCTAATCTTCCGGAGACGATATCCCCCGCGGAGCGGGGGATATCGTCTCCGGAATAGACTATGCCCGCAGTTTGCTGAGGCGCTCGGCGGCGGCGACCAGGGTCGCCTCCTGCTTGCAGAACGCAAAACGCACAAAGCTGCGGCCTGGATTGTTCGGACCCTTCTCCCAGAAAAATGACGAGCCCGGCACGGTTGCCACGCCGATGTCCTTGACCAGGCGCATGGCAAAGGCCGTGTCATCCTCGGCCGGCGAGCGGCGCAGGTCGCTGAAATCGGCCATGATGTAGTAGGCGCCCTCGGGCACGACCGGCTTGAAGCCGTTCTCGCGCAGCATGTTCAGGGCAAACTCGCGCCGCACGGCGTAGCGGGCCTGCATCTGGGCGTAATACTCGGCCGGCATGCGCAACGCGACGGCGCCCGCCTCCTGCAGCGGCGCAGCGGCTCCCACCGTCAGGAAATCGTGGACCTTGCGAATCCCAAGCGTGATGTCCGCCGGGGCGACCGAGTAGCCCATCCGCCAGCCGGTCACGCTCCAGGTCTTGCTCAGCCCGCTGATCGTGATCGTGCGATCGGCCATGCCGGGCAGGGTGGCGATGGGGTGGTGGGTGTGCCCGTCGTAGGTGATGAATTCGTAGATCTCATCGGTGATGGCCAGGACATTGCGCTCGATGCACAGATCGGCGATGATCTTCAGTTCGTTGTAATCGAATACGTGCCCGGTTGGATTCTGGGGCGAATTGACGATGATGGCTTTGGTCTTTGGCCCGAAAGCCGCGCGCAACTCGTCGGGATCGAACATCCAGCGCACCGCGCCGTTGACGTTGGTGGGCCGCAGGGCGACAAAACGCGGGGTCGCGCCGCTGATCCAGGTGTCGGGGCCGTAGTTCTCGTAGAACGGCTCGAAGATGATCACCTCGTCGCCGGGATTGGTGGTGGCCAGCAGGGACGAGATGATGGCCTCGGTCGCGCCGCAGCACACGCAGATGTCGGTCTCGGGGTTGACTTGCATCTCGTAGCGATTGCGATACAGGTCGGCGATCGCCATGCGCAAGGGCTTGGCCCCATAGGTGATGGCGTACTGGTTGAC
>JAGOCU010000035.1 GCA_017998555.1 Thermoflexales bacterium | reverse complement strand
TGTCGAGCGTTACTTCGGGATTAAGCGGCGGCTCGTACGGGTCATCGACCCCGGTGAAGCCCTTGAGCTCGCCCCGGCGGGCCTTGGCATACAGCCCCTTGCTGTCGCGCTGTTCGCACACGCCAATGGGGGTGTCGACAAAGACCTCGATGAAGCGGCTCTCGCCGACTTCCTCGACCATTTTGCGGGCTTCGTTGCGGGCATCACGATACGGGCTGATGGCCGCGCAGATGGCGATCCCGTTGTGGCGGGCAACCTCGGCGGCGACAAAACCGATGCGCAGAATATTGGTGTCGCGATCCTCGCGGCTGAAACCAAGGCCCTTTGACAGATGGGTGCGCACCACATCGCCATCCAGGACGGTGGCCTGCCGCCCGCGCTCGAGCAACATCGACACGAGCGCCTCGGCGACGGTCGACTTGCCCGCGCCGCTCAGACCGGTGAACCACACGCAGAAGCCCTGCTTGTCGCGAGCCGGGAAGGTGCTGGCCAGAATCTCGGCGGTCTCGGCCCGGGTGAACCAATCGGGCAGGGCGCGCCCGCGGGCGAGATAGTCATCCCGGACCTGCGTTCCCGAAATCGACACGACGCGCGCGCCATCGGGGACCTTGTCCGCTTCGACATAGGTGTCGTGATCAGCCAGATAGACGAGTTCCTGGAATGGAACCATCTTCACCCCGATCTCGTCGGCATGCCTGGCGACCAGTTCCTGGGCCTCATACGGGCCGTAGAAGGGTTTGCCCGTGCTGTCCTTGCCCGGGCCGGCGTGATCGCGCCCCACGATGAAGTGGGTGGCCCCGTAGTTGCGGCGGATGATGGCGTGCCAAAGCGCTTCGCGCGGGCCGGCCATGCGCATGGCGAGCGGGAGCAGGCTGAGCAGCGTGCTTTCCGGCGCGTAGTAGTTCTCGACCAGGGCCTTATAGATTCGGACGCGGCTGTAGTGGTCGATGTCGCCCGGCTTGGTCATCCCGACCACCGGGTGAATCATCAAACTCCCGCCGACGGATGCCGCGGCACGCTTGGTCAGTTCCTCGTGGGCCCGGTGCAACGGATTGCGGGTCTGGAAGGCGACGACCTTTGCGTTGCCCATCTGCTCCAGGATGTCGCGGGTCTGGCGCGGGGTCCGGCGCAACTCGATGAAGTCATAGGCGATCGGCAGATTCAGGACGGAGAGCGCCCCGGAGATGCACACCTTGCCCCAGCCGCGCATTTCGGATACCAGAGGATGGCGCGAGTCGGTGGTGCCCAGCGAATACTGCGCCTCCGTGGCTGCATCCCAAAGGAAAGCCTCCTCAACCTGCATCACGGCCAACAGGTTGTTGCGCGCGTCGCGCAGCGCCACTTGCTGCCCAACATGGGCGAGCTTCTCGTCGACCTTGAGGGTGATGGGAATCGGAAAGAGCGTGCCATCGGACAACCGCATCTCGTGCAGCACCCGCTCGTAGTCCGCCCGGCCCATGAAGCGACTGAGGGGCGAAAAGCCCCCGACCGCCATCACCTCCAGGTCGCACGCCGCGCGGGGCGTTAGTTGGACGGTAGGGAGGCGGCTGGCAAGCTCGATGAGACGGGCGCGCTCAGCGCCAACCGCCAACAGGTCGATCAGGCGGCCTCCATACGGAGGGATCAGAATGTCAGGCGCTGCAGTGCCGTTGGAGGGGTCAATTGTCATACTTGAACGATTGTACCCGGCAGGCGCGCGCCACACGCCATATGCGACAATCGACCCGCTTTCATGTCAATCAACCTGACTCGAACCGCGCTCGAGGGCGTCGTCATCCTCGAGCCGCGCGTCTTTGGCGACGGGCGGGGCTTCTTCTACGAGAGCTACCGCAAGGACCGGCTCGCGGCGCTGGGCCTCAGCATCGATTTCGTGCAGGACAACCACAGCCGCTCGGCCCGTGGCGTTCTGCGGGGTATCCACTTCCAGGGGCCGCCCCAGCCGCAGCTCAAACTGGTCCGCTGCACCCTTGGCCGCATCCTTGATGTCGCGGTCGATCTGCGGGTCGGTTCGCCAACACTGGGCCAGCACATCGCGGTGGAGTTGAGCGCTGAGAATCGCAAGCAGTTGCTCGTGCCGGCCGGATTTGGGCATGGCTTCCTGACCCTGTCCGAAGCGGCCGAGATTCAGTACAAGTGCGACGCCTACTATGCGCCTGAGGTCGAAGGCGCGATCGCGTGGAATGACCCTGACCTGGCCATCCCGTGGGGGCTTTCCGAGGCGCCCAGCGTGTCTGGCCGAGACGCGCAGGCGCCGTCGTTCGCGGCGTATCTGAACAGCCCGATCTTTCGGGTTTAGTGATCCGGGTATCCTTTGAGCCGGGTTCAGCCGGCGTGTAAGATTGTATTCATACCGAGTGTGGAGGATTAATTCATGGCCGATCTATTCAATAAGGTTGTCAAGGATCCGACGATGCGGATGGTCCGCATGGGCAAGGATCAGGGCATCTATCCGTATTTCAAGCCGCTGTCCGAGACCGAGGGCACCGAAGTCGTCATTGACGGCAAGCGCCTGATCATGATCGGGTCGAACAACTATCTTGGCCTGACCACCCATCCCAAGGTGCGCCAGGCAGCCATTGATGCGATCAACCGCTATGGCACCTCCTGCACCGGCAGCCGGTTTCTCAATGGCACGCTTGAAATCCATAAGGAACTCGAACGGCGCCTGGCCCGCTTCATGGGCAAGGAAGCGGCCCTGATCTTCGGCACGGGCTATCAGGCCAACCTCGGCGCGCTCACCGCGCTGCTGGGCAAGGACGATATCGCCATCGCCGACAAGGAAATCCATGCCTCGCTGGTGGACGCGCTGCAGATGGCGGGCTGCCGGCTCAAGCGCTACCGGCACAACGATATGGAGGACCTTGAGCGTGTGCTCAAAGACGTGAACGCCGAATCGCCGTCGGCGGGCAAACTCATCATCGTCGATGGCGTGTATTCCATGGGGGGCGATCTCGCGCCGCTTCCGGACATCGTTGCCCTGGCCAAGCGCTATGAGGCGCGCTTCTTTGTCGACGACGCCCATGGCCTCGGGGTGATGGGCGAGGGCGGGCGCGGCACCCACTTTCACTTCAATTGCGTCGACGATGTTGATCTGGTGATGGGCACCTTCAGCAAGTCCTTCGCGTCGCTGGGTGGCGTGATCGCGGGCAGCCGCGAAGTCATCGACTACATTCAGCACCACGCCCGCTCGCTGATTTTCTCGGCCTCGATGCCGCCGGCCAATGTGGCGACGGTGCTGGCCTGCGTTGACATTGTCGAAGCCGATCCCAGCTATGTCGCCCAGGTGCACACCCAGTCGGCGAAGGTGCGCACTGCGTTGCGCGGGATGGGCTACAACTGCGGTGAGAGCGTCACCCCGATCGTGCCGGTCTTTATCGGCAGCGAGATGAACACGGTCTTTGCCTGGAAGGCATTCTTTGAGCACGGGGTGTATGTGAACCCGGTGCTGCCCCCCGGTGTGCCGCCCAACAAGAGCCTGCTCCGCACGAGCTACATGGCCTCGCATACCGACGAGCAAATCGAGCGCGTCATCCAGGCGTTTCACACGGTGGGCCTGGCGACGGGCCTGATCGAAGAGCCGGCTGCGGCATCCGCCTGAACGGCGAAGCGGCACGGAACGAAATACCCCCGCCTCGGCGGGGGTATTTCGTTCCGTGCCGCTTCGCTAATCGAGCTTCGACCAGACTTTCCCGTTGCCGCCGGGCGGGGCGAGCTCAACATCACGGGCCTTCTTGAGATCCTCCATCGAGATCGCGTCCTCGGCCAATCGGATGTGGGTCTCGTCCCAATGTTCGGGCTTGATCGACAAACGATCCCCTCGCAACAGTGACGCGACGCCTTCCTGGCCGGGCTCATTGCGCGGCTCGGGGACGAACTTGGTGCGCCTGGGCCGCTGATAGTCGGTGGGCTGCGCGTAGCTGGTGATGTGGCCCTCGAAATTGCGCAACACGACGTGGTCGTGGCTCTGGCTGATCAGATAATTGGGCATGACCGGCAGCTTGCCGCCACCGCCGGGCGCGTCAACGACAAAGGTCGGCACGGCGTAGCCACTGGTGTGGCCGCGCAGACTCTCCATGATCTCGAGACCGGCCGCCACCGTCGTTCGGAAGTGACCGCTGCCCTGGACCAGATCGCACTGATACAGGTAGTACGGGCGCACCCGAATCTTGACCAGCTCATGGCACAGCTTCCGAATCGTGTCGGGGTGATCGTTTACGCCGGCCAGGAGCACACTCTGGTTGCCGAGCGGGATGCCCGCGTCGGCGAGCTTCGCGCAGGCTTGGGCGAGCTCGGGCGTGATCTCGCGCGGGTGGTTGGTGTGAATGTTCATCCACAGCGGATGAAACTTCTTCAAGGTCGTGACCAGCTCATCGGTGATGCGCTGGGGCATGAAGACCGGCACCCGCGTGCCGATGCGGATGATCTCGATATGAGGAATCTCGCGCAGGCGGCGGAGCAGGTCTTCCAACACGCGCGGCGGGAGGGTGAGCGGATCGCCGCCGCTGAGCAGCACGTCGCGGACCTGGGGCGAGCGTTTGAGATACTCGATCTGTAGATCGTGATGGCGCTTGTTGAACATCGCGCCCGCATCACCGACGATGCGGCTGCGCGTGCAATACCGGCAGTAGCTGGCGCACTGGGTTGTCACCAGCATGAGAACGCGATCCGGGTAACGGTGCACCAGACCGGGCACGGGTGAATGGGCGTCCTCGGAAAGCGAGTCGGCCATCATGCTGTCAAAGGCCTCGAGCTCGCGCGCGCGCGGAATCACCTGCAGGCGGATGGGGCAATCGGGATCGTCTGGATCGATGAGCGACGCAAAATAGGGCGTCACATCGACGCGGAATTTGCCCTCGGCCTGGAGACCCTGGATTTCCTCGGGGGTGAGCCGAATGATGCGCGAGAGTTCCTCGACGCTGTTCAGCCGATTGCTGAGCTGCCAGCGCCAGTCGTTCCACTGCGCGTCTGGAACGTTCGCCCAAATATCCGGGCGGGGTGTGCTGCCCGAAGACAGCTTGGTCTGGTGTGTGGACATGATGTCTCTGCCGAAGCAGACGTTGCGTAAGTTTTCTCCTGATCGTTGGGCGCGCTGAATGCGAACGCGTTCGCCGGATGAGACATATAGCACAACTCGGAAATATCTGGTGGCTTCCTGTATGTTAAATCACCTTAAACTTCCAGATTTAAGGTCTGAAAGAGAAGCGAGATCAAAATCCCCGCGCGAAGCGCGGGGATTTTGATCTCGCGAAATGTTCTCTAGGGCGGTTTCCAGACCCGTCGCGCTACTTGACTTCTTTCCAGTCGCCGTCGATGACATCGTCAGATCCACCGCCGCGCGGGCCGGAGCGATCGGCGAGGAGATCGGCTTCGTGCTCGGCGACGACACTCTGCGGTGACAGCCGGATGAAGGTCTCGACGCCAAGGACGAGCACGCCGATGTCATCGACCTGGCCGATGATCGGCGTCAGGTCGGGGAGCAGGTCGAAGGGCCACACGAGATAGAGCAGCCCCGCGAACGGGAGTGGCTTGAGGTAGACCGGCACGCGCTTGTCGCCGAGCAGGCGCGCAACCAGGCGGAGACGATTGATGACCTGCATGATCAGGCCCGGGTTGGGGGTTCCAGAGTTCGGTGTGTTCGCCATGTCAATCTCCTGTTACGCCTGCGGCGCCCGCCGTGTTGCGCACGCGCATTCTATGCCCCAAACGAAATCGGCGTTGATCGTCCCCGCCCCGGCGTACGCCGGGGCGGGGACGATCAACGCCGGAATCCCTAGCACTGCGAAAGCAACGGGATCACGTCTTCGAGATTGGCGACGATGCGCCAGGCCAACCCGCGCGCGGCGGGGGCAACCGGCGCGAGATCGGGAACGAGAACGGCCTTCATGTGCGCCGCGTGCGCGGCCCGCACGCCCGGTTCCGAATCCTCGAGCACAAGACAGGATGTGGAGGGCGCGTCAAGACGCCGCGCGGCGACCAGGAAAATATCAGGCGCGGGTTTGCCGCGGGTGATGTCGTCGCCGCACACGATGGCGTGAAAGCGCCCGGCCAAGCCGGCGCGTTCCAGCAATGCCGTGGCGCGTTCGCGCCCGGTTGAGGTCGCCATCGCGCGCGGAATGCCCAGCGCGTCGAGCGCGTCGAGCAACGCCACGAGGCCGGGCTTCAACGGAACGCCGCGCTCCGCCACTTCGGCGCTGGAGTATCGAAACCGCGCCGCATCCAGGGCATCGACCGGCGTGTCGGGCCCATAGGCGTCGAGCAGAATGAGCCGGGCATCGGCCATATTTCGGCCAATCAGCCGCGAATAGTCGGATGCCCGCATCTCCAGGCCGTGTTCGGCCAGCGCCCGGCTCCAGGCGCGGAAGGCAAGAGTTTCGGTGTCGAACATGAGCCCGTCCATGTCGAACAGAACCGCGGCTGGGAGCATGCATGGATTTTAGCGCCTGGAAGCTGCCGTGGAAACATCCGTCGAGATCGCGATCTCGATACTCGTTTTACTGAGCGGAGGCTGATCAGTGGATGAATGGGCTGGCGAAATAGGCCACTTTGGTTTATCCTCTAGTCCCTTTTCCCAACGGCCCAAAAGCCACATCAGCGCGCCCTTCAAGCGCCCGCGCGGGCGCCCCAACGGAGAGTCATGACGAACGCCAATCCGAACATCGCCGTTCAGTTGCTGGGCCAGTCCTTCTGGTACGACAACATCCAACGCAGCCTTATCTCCAGCGGGGAACTCAAGCGCCTCATCGACGACTTTGGCGTGCTCGGCGTGACCTCCAACCCATCCATCTTCGAGAAGGCGATCGCGCAGAGCGCGGACTACGACGCGCAAATGATCGAGCTGGCGGCCGGGCCGCTCGACACCAAGGGTGTCTATGAACGGCTGGCGATCCAGGATATTCAGGGCGCGGCCGATCTGCTTCGCCCGGTGTTTGATCAGACAAGCGGCCGGGACGGTTATGTCAGTTTGGAAGTGTCGCCCGACCTGGCTCACGACATGCGCGGCACGCTGGATGAAGCCCGGCGTCTGTTCAAGACGGTTGAGCGGCCGAATCTGATGATCAAAGTGCCGGCGACGCCGGAGTGCATTCCGGCCATCGAGCAACTTATCGCCGAGGGCATTAACGTCAACGTGACGCTGATCTTCTCGCTCGATGGTTATGAGCGGGTGGCCCGGGCCTACCTCGCGGGTCTGACCCAGCGCGCAAAAAAGGGCCTTCCGCTCACGATTGCGTCGGTGGCCTCTTTTTTCGTCAGCCGGGTCGACACCTTGGTGGACAAGCTGCTTGACGAGCGCATTGCCGCGGCGGGGAAAGCGAAGGGGGCGGCCGGCCTGCAGGCGCTCAAGCACAAGGCCGCGATCGCCAATGCCAGGCTGGCCTATGAGGTCTACGAACGGTTGTTCTCCGGTCCCGAGTGGCAGGCGCTCGAAGCCCACAACGCGCGCCCGCAACGGGTGCTGTGGGCGAGCACCAGCGCCAAGAACCCGTCGCTGCCGGACACCTACTATGCCGATGCGCTGATCGGCAAGGACACGGTGAACACGCTACCGCCGGCGACCCTCAAGGCTTTTCGCGACCATGGCCGGGCGGCGCCGACCCTGAAGCACGATCTGAAGGGCGCCCGCGCCGTCGTGGCCGGACTGGAAGCGGCGGGCATCTCGATGTCGCAGGTGTGGCAGCAGCTCCAGGACGAAGGCGTGCAGCTTTTTGCGGATGCCTTTCACGGCTTGCTGCGGGGGATCGAGGGCAGGCGCCGGGCCGTGCTGGCTCGCGGGGCAGCGCAGGGGGTTGCGCCCGCCACGGGCTATATCGACGAGCTGGTCAAACTCAAGGCCGCGTCGCGGGTGTGGAACCGCGACCCGGCGTTGTGGACGAGCGAGCCTGAGCATATCAAGGTCATTGCCAATCGCTTGGGCTGGCTGACCTCGATCGATCTCATGCAGACCCTGAGCGCCGACTTGAAGGCGTTTGCGGAGGAGATCAAGGCAGCCGGCATCACCCATGCGGTGGTGCTGGGGATGGGTGGCAGCTCGCTGGCGCCCGAGATGTTCCGAGCTGTCTTTGGATCGGAGGCCGCGCAGGCGGGTTGGCCGATCACCCTGCATGTGCTTGACACGACGGATCCGGAGACGATCCGGGCGCTCGACGCGAAGTTGGATCTGCGCCACACCCTGTTCATCGTCGCGAGCAAATCGGGCGGCACCCAGGAAGTCACCTCGTTCTACGAGTACTACCGCGCTCAGATGGACGCCCTGCTGCGTGACGATGCGGGCGGTCATTTTGTGGCCATCACCGATGATGGCACGAGCCTGCAGTCGCTGGCGGTGGTGGAGAAGTTCCGGCGCACCTTTGTCAATCCGGGCGATATCGGCGGCCGCTATTCGGCGTTGTCGTATTTTGGATTGCTGCCGGCTGCTCTGGCCGGCGTCGATGTCGCGAAGCTGCTCAGCCGCGCGGCGCAGATGGCCGAGTGGTGCAAGCCCGACAGCGCGATCAACCCCGGGCTGTATCTGGGCGCGCTGCTGGGCGGGATGGGTCTGGCCGGGCGGGACAAGCTGGTGTTTCTGATCAGTCCGGGGATTGAGGCGTTTGGCCTGTGGGTGGAGCAGTTGATCGCCGAAAGCACGGGCAAGCAGGGCCGCGGCCTCGTGCCGGTCATCGATGATCTGATCAACCTGAAGAACGTCACGGAGTTGAGCAGGGACCGGCTGTATGTCAGCCTTCGGCTGGGCGCCGACACCAGCCACGACCGCCTTGCCGCGCATGTCCGGCGGGGCGGTCTGCCGCTGATCAACCTGGGGCTCGAGGATACCTATGATCTTGGGGCGGAGATTTTCCGTTGGGAGTTCGCGACGGCGATCGCGGGCGTGGCCCTGGGCGTCGATCCTTTTGACGAGCCCAACGTCACCGAGAGCAAGACCAACACAAAGCGCCTGCTCGACGAATTCGAGATCGACGGCGTCTTCGCCAGCGAAGCCACCAGCCGGAGCGCGAACAGCCAGATCGGCAAGCACGCCCGCAGCGCGCGCGAAGGTGACTACATCGTCGTTCAGGCCTATGTGCCCTATGACGAGAAGACGGCCGATCTCCTGCTCAAGCTGCGCGCGGCGCTTGGGACGCGGACAAAGGCGCCCATCACAATGGGGTTTGGGCCGCGTTTTCTGCACAGCACCGGGCAGTTGCACAAGGGCGGCCCGAATCGGGTGGTCGCCTATCAATTGACCTATGATGTGGTCGATGACCTGCCAATTCCAGGCGAGCCGTACACCTTCGGCACCCTGATGCGGGCGCAGGCGCTGGGTGATTTTGAGTCGCTGAAGACGCATGAGCGGCGGGTGGTTCGGATTCACCTGGGAAATGACGTGGCCGCCGGGCTGCGCAAAGCCATTCGGGCGCTGCGCGGCAACGCGCGCCCCGCCCGTCCGCCGGCGCCGCGCAAGGTGTCCACGGCGGAGTCACCCGCCTGAGCATCGGCGCCAGGCTGAACACGACCCATAATCACAGCGCGACAGGATCGCCCGCGCGCTTTTCGACGACCCCGGCTCGACACCGAGGCGTCACCCCAATGAGGTTGAGATGAAACTGGGAATCTACGGACTGGGCCGCATGGGCGCCAATATGGCTCGCCGCTGGCATCGCGAGGGCCATGAGATCGTGGTGTGCAATCGCAGCCCAGGCCCGGTTGACGAGCTCAAGGGCGAGGGTCTGGCGGGCGTGTATACGCTCGAGGCGCTGGTCGCTGCGCTGCCGGCGCCGCGGGCGATCTGGGTGATGGTTCCGGCCGGGGCTGCCACGGACAGCGCGATTGAGAAGCTGCTCGGCATGATGCAACCTGGCGACGCCATCATCGATAGCGGCAACTCGAACTGGAAAGACAGCAAGCGCCACTACGCGGAATGCAAGGCCAAGGGCATCGACTTCATGGATCAGGGCACCAGTGGCGGCATCTGGGGGCTGGAGAACGGTTACTGCCTGATGATCGGCGGCGATACCAGCACGTTTGCCCGCCTCGAGCCCGCCTTTGCGGCGCTCGCGCCGGATGGCAAGCACTACCTGCGTTGCGGCGCGGCCGGGGCCGGGCACTTTACCAAAATGGTCCACAATGGGATCGAGTACGGGATGATGCAGTCGTATGCCGAGGGCTTTGAGATTCTGCAGAAGAGCGAATTTGGAATGAGCCTGCGCGACGTGTCATGGGTGTGGGGAAAGGGCAGCGTCGTGCGCTCGTGGCTGCAGGAACTGGCGATTAAGGCCTTCGAGGAAGAGGGTAATGGACTCGACAACATCCGGGGCTACGTCGAGGACTCAGGCGAAGGACGCTGGACGGTTCAGGCCGCCATCGATGAGGACGTTGCGGCGCCCGTAATCACGCTCTCCCTCTTTCAGCGTTTTCTGTCGCGCCAGCCTGAGTCGTTCGCGGCCAAGGTCAATGCCGCGCTGCGCAAGCAGTTTGGCGGTCACGCGGTCAAGTCCGCCAAGTAGGCGGGGATACGACGAAGGGCGGTGTCGGGGCGGTTCGCGAACCGCCCCTTTCGGCCCGCATCGTGCGCGCATCAACGCGCAGGGAAAACACAATGCGAATACCAGACAACTGCGTGATGGTGATCTTTGGCGCCTCGGGTGACCTCACGCACCGCAAGCTCATTCCCGCGCTCTACAACCTGGCGGTGGATGGTCTGCTGCCGCGCAACTTTGCGGTGGTGGGATTCGCGCGAAAACCGAAAACCAATGAGTCCTTCCGCGAGGAGCAGCTGGAAACGGTCAAGGAGCACTCGCGGACCAAGTTGGAAGACGATGGCAAGTGGGCCCAATTCGCCTCCATGCTGCACTATTGCCAGGGCGATTACTCCACCCCTGAGGACTACGAGAAGCTGGATGCGATCCTTTCCCAGATTGACACCGATCACGGCACCGATGGGAATCGACTTTTCTATATCGCGACGCCCCCCGAGGTGTATCCCACGATCACCGAGCATATTGGGACAAGCGCGATGGGACGGCCCTCCGGCCCGGGCAAATGGTCGCGCGTGATCATCGAGAAGCCCTTTGGCCGCGACCTGAAATCGGCCCGGAGCCTGAACGAGCACGTCCACAAGTACTTCAACGAGGACCAGCTCTATCGCATCGACCACTATCTGGGCAAAGAGACGGTCCAGAACATCCTGGTCTTTCGCTTCGCGAACGGAATATTCGAGCCGATCTGGAACCGCCGGTATGTTGACAGCGTGCAGATCACGGTGGCCGAGGAGATTGGGATCGAGACGCGCGGCGCCTACTACGAGAGCGCGGGCGTGATCCGAGACATCGTGCAAAACCATCTGCTGCAACTCCTGGCGTTGACGGCGATGGAGCCGCCATCGGAATTCTCGGCCGACTCGGTCCGCAACGAGAAGGTGAAGGTGCTCAAGGCCATCCGGGTGGACACGAGCAATGGCGACGGCACCGTGCGCGGGCAGTATGGCCCGGGCAAGGTCGGCGGCCAGCTCGTGCCGGGGTATGTGCAGGAAGCCGGGGTGGCGGTGGACTCGACCACCGAGACCTGGCTGGCGATGAAGTTTTTCGTCGACAACTGGCGCTGGGCGGGTGTGCCCTGGTATATCCGAAGCGGCAAGCGCATGCCCAAGCGGGTGACCGAGATCGCCATCCAGTTCAAGATGCCGCCGCTGATGCTGTTCAGCCGCACGACCGCCCGCGACATCGAGCCGAACGAGCTGGTGCTGAATATTCAGCCCGATGAAGGCATCTCGCTGCGCTTTGGATCAAAGGTGCCGGGCACGGGCGAGAACATCCAACCGGTCAAGATGGATTTCAGCTACTCGAGCTCGTTCAACAAGGCGGCCCCGGAAGCATATGAGCGCCTGCTGCTGGACTGTATGCTCGGCGATTCAACGCTGTTCACCCGCAGCGACGAGGTCGAGGCCCAGTGGCAGATCATCAATCCGGTGATCGAAGGCTGGCAGAGCCCGAACGCGTCGTCGGTGGACATGTATCGGGCGGGCACGCCCGGGCCGAAAGAGAGCGATGACTTCATCCGCAAGGACAAGCGCGAATGGCGTCGATTGTGGTAGAAGCGTGAAGCGATGAGCAATCACTCCCTGCGGGTCTCTGCCACGGTTGAGACGCTGACCCGCGACCTGGCCGCCCGGATTGTGAAGTGCGGCCGCGATGCGATCGCCGGCCGCGGCGCCTTTCACTGGGCGTTGAGCGGGGGCAGCACGCCCAAGGCGCTTTTCGCGCTGCTGGCGTCGCATGAGTGGGCGAGCCGCTTTGACTGGAAGAAGACCCATGTGTGGTGGAGCGACGAGCGGAACGTGCCGCCCGATTCGCCCGAGAGCAATTACAAGACCGCCTGGGACACGCTGCTGTCGCATGTGCCCATCCCCGCGGCCAATGTGCATCGGGTCACGACCGAGATTGGGGCAGAGGATGCGGCCGCGGACTATGAAACGCGCCTCCGCTTGAAGGTGCCGGGTCCGGAGTACTGTCTGGACCTGGTGTTGCTGGGCATGGGCGATGACGGGCACACGGCCTCGCTATTCCCCGGGACGCTTGACCTGATCCCCGATGACCGGCTGGTGATCGCCCACTGGGTGCCCAAGGTGCAGATGATGCGGATCACCTTCACCCCGCTGTTGATCAACGCCGCCGAGAACGTGCTGTTCATGGTGACCGGCCGGGCCAAAGCCGAACTGCTGGCCCGGGTGTTGTATGGCCCGCGCCAGCCGGACGTGCTGCCGGCGCAATTGATCGAGCATGCCGAGTGGTGGGTGGACGCCGCGGCGGCGAGCGCAATGCGGCCCTCCAACGGTATTGCGTGACGCGGGGCGGGGCGCGGCCATGCCGCGCCCCGCCCCGCGTCACGCAGGAATTCCCACAACCCCCGTCGCCAGAAAGCTGATCGCGTCGCCGTTGCGCTGGACGACGGCGGTGACGATGACGAGTTTGTGCGTGCTCAGCAGCTTGCGCGCGCGCTGGTAGGTCTCGGGCTTCAGCACCAC
>JAGOCU010000034.1 GCA_017998555.1 Thermoflexales bacterium | reverse complement strand
ATGACCGTCCGCAAGCCGCCCTTCTCAAGTTGATAGAGCGCCGCGGCCGTTGTGCCGCCCGAAGACGTCACCTGGTTGCGCAATTGAGCCGGGTGCTGGCGGCTGCGCCCGGCGAATTCGACGCTGCCCTTGATGGTTTGCGTCACGAGCTTCTCGGCCATGTGACGCGGCAGCCCCATATGCACACCCGCATCAATCAGAGCTTCCATGAACAGAAAGACATAGGCGGGACCGGAGCCGTTCAACGCGGTCGCCATGTCCAGATAATCTTCGTGGTCGGCGTAGATTTCCTCACCCATCACCGCCAGGACCTGCCGCGCATGCTCCTTCTGCGCCTCGGTTACCGACGGCGTGCATGTCCAGACCGAGATACCCATGCCAATCTGAGCGGGCGTATTCGGCATGACCCGCACAATGGGCTGGCCCGGGTGCAGCGCCGCGCTCATGGCGTGGAGGGGGACGCCAGCCATGATCGATATGAACAGAGTCTTCTCGCCGGTCACCGCCTTCAGTTCATGCAGGACATCCCGCGCATTTTGCGGTTTGATCGACAAGATGACGAGTTCAGCTCCTTCAACCGCTTCCACATTGCGCGTTGTGGCGTGTGTTCCCAACTCATGCCGAAAGAACTCGCAACGCGCCGGCAGCGGGTCGGACACCGCGACCTGATCGGGCGTCGTCACCCGCGCCGCCAGCAGGGCGCGACAGATCGCCTCGCCCATAATCCCGCCGCCGATCAGGGCCGTTCGCGGAAAGCCGGTCACGAAATCACCGTTTGAATCTGCTCGCGCATGTACAACGGCAGGTAGTAAACACCTCCGCCGTTCTTGCCGCTGGAACCGGAGCCCTTCCACCCGCCAAAGGGCTGGAACCCCGGCCAGGCGCCGGTGGTCGCGCCCATTGGCCGATTGACATAGTTCACGCCGGCCTGAATCCGGTCAAAGTACCAGCGGCCCTCATCCTCTGTGCCATAGAAGCCTGAAGTCAGCCCGTAATTGACGTCGTTGGCATGCCGCATGCCTTCGTCGAGATCGCGCACCCTGCCGATCATGGTGATGGGCAGGAACATTTCGGTTTTCCACAGCCGGTGGGTGAAAGGCGCATCCACCACGACAGTCGGCGCGCAGAAGAAACCCTTGGCCAGGGCGCCGTCTGTCAGCACTCGGCCGCCCGTCGCGAAATGGCCGCTCTGCGACAGATCCTCATTGAACTCCTGGTATTCCCGGTAGGCGTTGGCGTTGATCACCGGACCCAGATAGGTGCGACGTTCGGTCGGGTCGCCGATGGTGAGCTCCTGGGTAAGCGCCGACACACGCGCGACGAGCGCGTCATAGACAGGCGCTTCGACAAAGACGCGCGAACAAGCCGAGCACTTCTGCCCCTGCAGGCCAAAAGCGGATCGCACGATACCGGTGGCCGCCTTCTCCAGATCGGCGTTCCGCGACACAAGCGCGGCGTTTTTCCCCCCCATCTCCAACACCGCCGGTCGCGGGTAGGCGCCCTGCCCAAAGGCGCGATAGATCTTCATCGCCACATCGTATGAACCCGTGAAGGTGATGCCGTCAACTTCGGGACTGTCAATCAGAGCCTGGCCAATCGTTGAGCCGCCGCCCGTGACAAAGTTGACGACGCCGTCGGGCAGGCCGCCATCCCTGAAACAGTCGATCAGCAGCCGCACCGACCAGGGCGTGTCTGTCGCCGGCTTGAGGACAACCGTGTTGCCTGTGATCAACGCCGCCGCGACCGGCCCGCCCGACAGCGCGGTCGGGAAGTTGAAGGGACTGATGACCACCCACACGCCGTAGGGTTTGAGGACCGAATGATTGCGGGCGGTGAACCCAACCAGCGGGTCGCGGCCCATCTCGACGATGTAGCCGTTGTTGCGTTCCATTTCGGCGCTGTAATAGCGCAGGAATTCGGCCGCCTCGGCGACATCGCCCATGGCCTCGGCCCGATTCTTCCCGACTTCAAGCGACATGGCGGCGCCGATCGTATAGGCCCGCTCATCGATGATGTCGGCAATATGTCGGGCGATCTCGATTCTGCGATGCCATGGCGTCGAACTCCAGCCCGGCAAGGCGGCCCGCGCCGCGGCCAGCGCGTCATTGGAATCCTGAGCCGTGCCGCGTTGAAAGACGCCGCACACCCAGTCGGAATTGATGGGCGAGCGCTTCTCGAACTTCTGAGCAGCCAGACGCTCGTGCCCGCCGATGAGCATGCCGTATTCCGCCCCCATCGAAGCCTTAACGGAGGCCAGGGCAGACTCAAAGCGCCGATGAAATTCCTCCGGCGGATTGAACATGGTCGCGTAGGTGAGTTTGAACGGAGTTCCTTGGGTCATTCTGTTTTCCTTGCGCCGGGGCCGGGAGTTGCCTCCGGAAACGGTATTGCGCATGGTCCTAGAGTATCTGTTTGCCAAACGCCGACTGGATCAGCTCGACACCCAGCAGCGCCGTCTTGTTGCGATCATCAAGGACTGGATTGTCCTCGACCAGGTCAATGCTAACCATTCTGCCCGAGACGGCGATGAATTCCATCGCCAGATGCGCCTCGCGATACGAGATGCCGCCCGGCACCGGCGTGCCCACGCCCGGCGCCTCGCGCGGGTCGATCACATCCAGATCAAAACTGACGTGAAAACCATCGACAGCCTGACTCGCAATTCTGACCGCGTCCTCCATGACCGCCGAAAAGCCGCGCCGGTCAATGTCCTGCATGGTGAAGCAACGCACCCCCGAGTCCCGCAGCGCCTGGCGCTCGCCGGGGTCCAGATCGCGCACGCCGACCAGCGCCACATAAGCGGGGTTGATCGCGGGGACGCGCCCGGCGAAGCCCGTCAGGTCGGCATGCCCGTGGCCGGTCAGACAGGCCAGTGACATGCCGTGGATGTTGCCGCTCGGCGAGATGTCGGCGGTATTGAAATCGCCGTGGGCGTCGATCCAAATCAGGCCGATGTCGCGTCCGCGGGCCGAACCCGCCACCGACCCGATTGACAGGCTGTGATCGCCGCCCAGAATCAGCGGGATCCGGCCGGCAGCGACTGCTTCGGCCACCCGATCAGCCACATCGGCGCAGAACGCCGAAATAGTGGGCAGATACCTCAACTTCGGGTGCGGCCCAAGCTCGGGAACGGATGGCACGGGGATGTTCCCCAGATCAAGGACGGGATGGCCCAGGGCGCTCAGGCACTCGCCGATATTGGCATATCGCAGCGCGCTCGGTCCCAGATCAACGCCGCGCTTGCCTGCGCCAAGGCTGATGGGCGCGCCAACCAGGGTGATAGGCGAAGAGGGCATGCGCTCAATTATGGCAGATCGGAGACCGGAAGACCCTATAATCGACTCGTCCGCCCAATACACGAGTTATGCCAAGTCTTATCGACCGAATCCTCGGGTTGTTCTCCCTTGACCTGGGGATTGACCTCGGAACCGCCAACACCCTTGTCGCCGTGCGCGGCAAAGGAATTGTCATTAACGAGCCGTCATGGGTTGCGATTGATCGGCGCAGCCGCGAAGTCGTCGCCGTTGGCGCCGAAGCCAAGGAAATGGTGGGTCGCACCCCCGCCCGCATCGTGGCGATTCGCCCGCTCCGCGATGGCGTGATCTCGGACTTTGAGATCACCGAGGCCATGCTGAAGCATTTCATCGAGAAGGCCCACAGTCGATCGTTCTTCAGCATCCCCCGCCCGCGCGTCGTCATTGGCATCCCCTCGGGCGTGACCGAAGTGGAAAAGCGGGCCGTCCACGACGCCGCCCTGTCTGCCGGCGCCCGCGAGGCGCTGCTGATCGAAGAGCCGATGGCGGCCGCGATCGGGGCTGGTTTGCCGGTTACCGAAGCGCACGGCAGCATGATCGTCGACATCGGCGGCGGCACAACCGAGGTGGCCGTCTTCGCGCTCGGGGGGATTGTCGTCAGCCGATCCATCCGGGTTGCGGGCGACGAGATGGACGAGGATATCGTCAACTACGCCCGCCAGAAGTACAACCTGCTGATTGGCGAACGGATGGCGGAGAAGATCAAGATCGCGATTGGATCGGCCTTCCCCTTGCCCGAAGAGAAGACGATGACGCTGCGCGGGCGCAACCTCGTCACCGGGCTTCCTGAAGCGGTGGAGGTCTCCTCGATCGAGATTCGGGAAGCTCTGTCCGTCTCGGTCAACACCATTGTCGAGACCATTCGTTCGACCCTGGACGAAACCCCGCCCGAACTCGTCGCCGACCTGATGGAGACGGGCGTCGCGCTGGCCGGCGGCGGCGCGCTGCTTCAGGGCCTGGTCGAACGCGTCGCCGACGAAACGAACATTCATACCTGGCTGGCCGAGGACACACTTACCTGCGTCGCGCGCGGCGCCGAGATGGTCCTGGAGGACTACGAGGGACTGCGTGAGGTGCTGGTGGGCCTGGAACGCAACAGCACTTCCCGGGGCACCGCGCCGAGCACGGCCGTGGCGCGCCGTCCGTATTAGCGCAATGCCGAATTTGGCCCAACTGTGAACAGAAGCGGAAATCGGTCGTTCATCCTTCCCATCCTTCTTTTCGTGGCTGGGATTCTTCTGATCCTGGGGCTGAGCAATCCAGGGCTCGCCCCGGACAACCCGATCACCATCATCCTCGCGCCGCTCCAGCAAGTGTTGCGCGGCGCCGGCAATGCGGTTGCCGGCGTCTTCCAGGGCACGAGCGACACCCAGGTCTTGCGCGCCCGAAACACAGAGCTCGAAGCGCGCCTGCGCGATCTCGAGATCGAAAACCTGCAACTGCGCGAGTTCAAAGCCACCGCCTCGCAATATCGGGCGTTGCTCGCCTTCGCCGTCGACAATCCCTCCTTCGGCATCATCGGCGCCGATGTCATTGGCCTTGGCATCAAGGCGTGCAACGACGCGCGCGAAGCAAATCCGGGCGCGCCCAGCGTCGGGATCTGCGCCAACGTCATTGGATCCGAGGTCAGCCCGTACGCCCGGTATCTCGTGATCAACGCGGGCCGCATCCATGGCATTCGCGAAGGCATGGCGGTTGTAGGCGGAAGCTTCGGCCTGGCGGGTCGCGTTGCCCTGGTGAACGAAACAAGCTCGGAGGTGCTTCTGTTGATCGATCCCGCATCCTCTGTCAATGTCGTGCTGGTGGGCAGCCGGGCCACGGGCACCGTCGTCGGGCAAAGCGACGGCAGCCTCCGCATCACAAACGTGCTCCAGAGCGATGAGATTGCGCCCGACGATATCGTCGTGACAAGCGGCCTGGGCGGGTTGCTGCCGCGCCTGCTTCCGGTGGGCCGGATTGATCGGATCACGAGCACCGACGCGCAGCTATTCAAGGAAGCCGTCGTCCGGCCGGCCGTGGACTTCAACCGGCTCGAATCCGTCCTTGTTATTACCTCGACGGTTGGGGCGAAATAGGATAACGGACTAAGACCAAATGCGCCGGTTTCTTGTTCCGATCCTTGTGGTCCTGCTGGCAGGCGCCCTTGAGTCATCGCTGCTGCCGCCGTTCTTTCGGGGCGCATGGCGGCCGGGACTGACCCTCGTCGTCGCCTCCATCTGGGCCCATCTCAGCGATATCGACGGCGCGATCGCGCTGTTTGCGGGGGGTATTGCGTTGGAGGCCATATCCGGATTGCCATTTGGGATCAACGTCTTCGCGCTGATGCTCGGCAATGGCGTTGCCGTACTCGTCGACCGCGCGCCAATTCCATCAGCCCTGTTCCGGGCCACGAATTGGGTGGCCGTTACGACCCTCGTCTATCATCTGGCGATCATTGGCATGCAGACACTCAGAGGCGTGGAAATCGACCTGGCGGCCGCGACCACAACGGTGGTGATTCCCTTGCTGCTGTTCAATCCGCTGCTGTCGATCCCGGTGTTTTTTGGCGTCCGCGCGCTTATCCCGCGATTGCGCCGGGTGACCCGCGCCCGATAACCGCCCCAGACCCATGCGCATTGACAGTCTGAAAATCCTTCGGCGCAGTTCGCAGACGCCGCCACCGGACAACCGGGGAGGCCTGCTGCGCCTCATCGCGCTGGGCACCGCTTTCGCCCTCGCGATCGCATCCCTCGGGGTGCGGCTATTTGATCTTCAGACCCGATTCCAGGCAGATTCCGCCCAACAGGTTACCCGGGCCTCGGTCCGAACGCGGGAATTGCCCGCGCTGCGCGGGCTGATCTACGATCGAAATGGCGAGGCGGTAGTCCGGAACGCCCCGCTGTACCAGATCGCGATCGTGCCAGCGGAACTGCCGGACCGGGATGACACCATTCAGCGGCGAATCGACCGGGTGGCCATCTACAACCGTCTGGCCGAAATCATCGCCCAACCCGGGCTTACGGCGGGCGACATCTTCACAAAGGTGCTGCAACAGTCGGGTGTGGCGCCCTACCGGCCGATCGTGGTCGCGGAAAACATCCCGCGCGAAACCGCCCTTTATATTCAGGAACTGGCCCTGACAATGCCGGGGGTATATGCCCAAAGCGTTGGCTCGCGCTATTACCCATACCGGGACCTGCTGGGCAACATCCTGGGCTACATTGGCAAAGTTCCGGCTGGTTCCGAAGCGGACTACGAGCGCGACGGCTACGATGCCGGCGTCGACCGGGTCGGCTTGTCAGGGATGGAATTCCTGAACGAAAGTGACATGCGCGGGGTCAAGGGCACGGAATCCGTTCTCGAAGACGCATCTGGCGAGGTGATTCAGCGCTACGGCACAACGCCGCCCCGCGAGGGGAACGGGGTTCGCCTGACAATCGATCTCCGCCTGCAGAAGATCATCTCCGACGCCCTGGTGACGGGCATGGCCAAGGTGAAATCGCCCCGCGGCGCTGTTGTTGCGCTGGACCCCAATACCGGCGAGGTATTGGGCATGCTGGGGATTCCGGGATTCGACAACAACCTCTTCACCCGGGGAAACATCACCCAGAAGGAGCTCGACGATCTCTACAACAACCCGCATCTTCCGCTGCTCAACAAGGCTACCGACGATACCGTGCCGCCGGGATCGACCTTTAAGATCGTCACCGCGGCCGCGCTGCTCGAAGAGGGAGCCGTCGATCTCAATACGGTAATCTACGATCCGGGTGTGTTTACGGTGGAAAGCGAGATTGATCCCACCAATCCGCGCGCCTCGAAGGATTTCTACTGCTGGATCGGCCTTACCGGCGGCCTGCACGGGCCGCAACGGCTCGCCGATGCGCTCCGCAATTCCTGCAACACGTACTTTCGAAAGGCGGTCGGCGGATACAAGAAAGAAGGCATCGCGGGGATGGGGCCGGACAAGCTCGCAGACTGGGCCCGCACGTTCGGCATCGGCGACACCGCTGCGCGGACGGACCTCTCGCGCGTGCGCGGGTTTGCCCCGACCACCGCCTGGAAGCGGGCAACTTTCGGGGATGTCTGGACGGTTGGCGACAGCTACAACGTGGCGATCGGCCAGGGTTACCTGATCGTCACGCCCCTCGAAATGGCCAATATCATCGCCACGATTGCCAACGGCGGGACACTCTACAAGCCGCGGCTGGTGCATGAGATTGTGGATGTGAATGGCGCCGTCGTGCGCACGTTCGCCCCCGAAGTCGTGCGCACGCTCCCGATCAAGCCGCAGAACATGAAAGCCATCCAGGATGCGCTGGTCTCGGTCGTCGGCCCCGAGGGCACGGCCCGATCGGTCCAAATCCCCGGGCTGACCTACGCCGGCAAGACCGGGACGGCCGAATTCTGCGACGATATCGCCCAGAAGACCGGGGTGTGCTACCCGGGCATCCGCGTGCAGCCGTCGCATGCCTGGTTTGTCGCCTACGCGCCCGCCGAGAAGCCCACAATCGCCCTGGCCGTCTACATCTGGAATGGCGGTCAGGGTTCGGCCGTCGCGGCCCCGATAGCGCAGCGCATCATCGCCGACTACTTTGGCCTGCCGCTCCCCAAGGACCAGCAGATCGTCAAGACCGAATAGACGCACAACGCATGATCACCATCAAAGGACTCCGCGAGGGACTGCTTATCGTTCTGGGCGATGGAACCTGGCACGAGCAACTGCGCGAGCTCGAAGCCAAACTCGCCGTCAGCGCCAACTTTTTCAAAGGCGGACGGGTGGCGCTGGACGTGAAGGGCATGGCCCTCAGCCGCGACGATATCGCCCGCGCGCAAACCCTGTTGACAAGCTTTGAGGTTCAGCTCTGGGCGATTCTGAGCCAGAACCCCGAGACGATTCGAAACGCAGCCGCGCTCGCCCTGGAACACACCCTGCCGGGGGCCTCGACTCCCCGCGCGCGCAACGGCAGCCCCCCACCCGATTCCGGCTCGGAAACACCGTCGAAGCGCGCCAGCCCGGACGACAGCGCGCCCGGCGAGCCGGCCGCGGCGGGCGACCATGGCGACGAGGGCACCGACGGCGTGCTGGTCCGCCGGCGGGTGCGCTCGGGCCAGGTCATTCGGCATCCTGGCCATATCGTCGTCGTCGGTGACGTAAATCCGGGCGCGCAACTCATCGCTGGCGGTGATATCATCGTCTGGGGAAAGTTGCAGGGATCGGCTCACGCGGGCGCGCTTGGCGATGCGAGCGCAATCGTGGGCGCGCTGACATTGCATCCTTCGACGTTGCGCATCGCGGACACACAATTGATTCAACCCGCCGCAGACCGCCGCCGGGCCAAAGTGGCCAGCCTGGCCCGACTCGGCGACGCCGGCATCGACATCACAGCCTGGCAAGAGAAGTAAAGCATGCACGGAACAGTCATTACCATCACCTCCGGCAAGGGCGGCGTCGGCAAAACCACGACGACGGCCAACCTCGGCTGCGCGCTCGCCTTGCGCGGGCAAAAGGTCGTCATCTTTGACGGCGATATCGGTTTGCGCAATCTCGACATCATCATGGGTCTCGAGAACCGGATCATCTACGACGCGGTCGACTATGTCGAGGGCCGCTGCAAACTCAAGCAGGCCCTGATCCGGGACAAGCGCGCCCCCGAGTTGTATCTCCTGGCCACGGCTCAGACGCGCGACAAGACCGCGATGAACCCCGAGAAGATGGTCGCGTTGTGCGACGAACTTCGAGCCGAATTCGACTTCATCATCGTCGACTCGCCGGCCGGGATCGAACAGGGATTCGAGACGTGTCTGGCCCCGGCCGACCGCTGTCTGGTCGTCACCAACCCGGAGGTTTCTTCCGTGCGTGATTCCGACAGGGTGATCGGTCTGATCGAATCCAAGGAGAAGGATCGGACTGTCCATCTCATCATCAACCGGATCGTGGCAGCCCGGGTGAAGAAGCAGGACATGCTCTCGGTTGACGACATTCATGAGGTGCTGTCGACCGAGATCATTGGTGTGGTGCCCGAAGACGAAGCGATCCTGTCGTCGACAAACCGAGGCACACCGGTCGCGCTGAGCGGGAAGGGCCCGGCATCGGCAGCTTATGCGGATATCGCCCGCAGGGTCATGGGCGAAGTCGTGCCACTGCAGCCTCCGCAAAACGGCGGGCTTCTGCAGCGGCTTTTCGGCCGTGGTTAACGCGATCGAACACCCTACGCCAGAGTCACATCGATGAGCATCTTCAAGCAATGGTTCGGTGGCCGAAAGAGCGCCAACTCCGCCAAGCAGCGTCTGCAATTCGTGCTGATCCACGACCGCGCCGAGATCGCCCCCGGCATGCTGGAGGCCATTCGCGACGACATCATCAACGTCATCGCGAGCCGCCTGCAAATCGATCGAGACCGGGTGGCCGTCAATATCGAAGACGAGGGCGGCGAACGCCGGCTGATGGTCGACATCCCGCTGGCGCCCGTCACGCGCAAACGATGATGCCGAACCATGCCTGATCGTCGGCTTTGGCGCCACTTCGACTTCGTCATGATCGGCCTGATCGTGGCGCTGCTCATCGGCGGTATCGCGATGGTGCGCAGCGCCACGCGCGGCGACCCCGTCATTGAAGGACTGCCGTTCGCCCAGGCGGTCACCGCCCTGGCCGGCCTGGGCGTGATGCTGCTGGTCGTCGTCACCGATTACTCGCTGCTCAAGAACGTGGCCATCCCGCTCTACGCGCTCACGCTGGCCTCGCTGGCGGCCGTGCTGATCTTTGGCACCGATCGCTTTGGCGCCCGGCGCTGGTTTCAAATCGGATCCTTCGACCTGCAACCGGGCGAGATCGCCAAGATTCTGCTCACTGTCGTGCTGGCCTACATCATCTCGAGCCGGCAGGGCCGGCGGCCGTATTTCGAGACGATTGGCCTGACCCTGCTCGCCGTGGCGCCCTGCGTGTTCCTGATCATGCGCCAGCCCAATCTGAGCACGGCCCTGACCATCGTCTTCATCTGGCTGGCGATCGTGTTTGTTGGCGGCATCGAGCGCCAGCATGCGGTCGTGATGGTGGTGGCCGGCATCGCCATGATCCTCATCATCCAGCAACTCGGCCTGATCCAGACCTATCAGGTCGAGCGTATCGAAAAACTGCTCGGCATCAACGTTGCCGCCGGAGACACCTACCAGATCGATCAGGCCCGTCTCGCGCTTTCGTCCGGTGGGCTGACCGGGCTGGGATATCAGTCCGGAACGTTCTCGCAGCTCCGGCTGGTCCCGGCCCGCCACACCGATTTCATCTATTCGGTGATTGGCGAAGAACTCGGTTTTGCGGGCGCAATCACTTTTCTCGTTCTGATTCTGCTGGTGATTGCCCGCGCGCTCCGCGCGGCCTGGCTTTCGCGCGACACGTTTGGTCGGTTGCTATGCGTGGGCGTGGCCGCGATGCTGTTCCTGCAGACCTACACGAACGTTGGCATGCAGCTTGGGATACTGCCTGTGACGGGCGTCGTTCTGCCCTTTGTCAGCTACGGGCGGAGCAATCTGCTCACGTTGCTGGCCGCCGTCGGGATTGTTGAGAGTGTGGTGATGCGCCACCGCCGGCTCGAGTTCTGAAAGTCCAAAACAATGGGCGAGAACACCATCCCCGCGCTTCGCGCGGGGATGGTGTTCTCGCCCATTGTTTTTTCTGGTTACTGCAAGCGGAGCAGGACCGGGGCATGGGCCCACAACGTCTCAAGCCCGTAGTAGGCGCGCAGCCGGGGCGTCATGATGTGCACGACCACATCTCCGTAGTCGACCAGCATCCAGCCTGAATCCGCCTCGCCCTCAACCGTGCGCGGCGACAGGCTGAATTCGGCCCGCACCACTTCGCGCACATGCGAGGCAACCGCTTCGAGTTGCCGATCAGATGGCGCCGAGCAGATGACGAAAAAGTCGAAAACCGTGGCGAGCGTGCGCAGATCGAGCAAAAGGGTGTTCTCAGCCTTCTTGTCGTCGGCGGCGGTCGCCGCCGCGCGGCCGAGCGCAAGGGCACGTAGGTCAGCGGGCGCATCGGCCCGTTTGGCGATGGTGGTTGGTATAGCGCGTTCTCCTTCGGCGGCATTATATACTTGCGACGCTTGTTTCCGCAATCTGCTCTCATCGCCTTCCTGCTTCCTCTGGGCCTTTGGCTTACCCTGGTGGCCTCGGCTCAACGCAAGTCGGAACCCCGGGCGGCCGCCGCCGGTTTTGTCGCCCTGGCGGTCAGCTCGCTGACCTATCTGGCCGTTGGCTTTGGCCTGATGTTCGGGGGCGTTGGCATCCTCGGGGGTGGGCAGCGCCAATTTTCGGAGCTGAGCGCCTATTTTGCGTTGCCCGTGGACGGAGGCGTGTGGGCGATCGCGGGCCTCAAGGGCTTCTTTCTGGAGGGGGTCGCCCAAGGCAAGGGGCTGTTTGTCGCCTGGCTGCCGCTCGCGCAGGCGTGCGCCACGCTGGCAGCAGTCTCGCTCTGGCGCCGGCACAGCCTGCTGGCTGTCGGCGTCGCGGCCGCGCTTGCCACGCTGGCGTTTTCGGTGGCCGGCATGGCAGCCTGGGGAGGCGGTATCGGCGCCACTCTTGGGACCCAGCTTCGTCTCGGGCATGGCCCGGTCGATTTCGGCGGGCTGGGCATCGCTGGCGTGATTGCGGGAACCTTTGCTCTGCTGGCATCAGGGCGAAGTGCCGGCCAGGCCAACGAATTGCCCGAATCGCCCCACCCGTTTCGGGCCGCGATTGGGATCGGGCTGGCAATCATCGGCGCGGCCAGCGTCCTGGCGGCCAATCCGCTGACGCCAACCCCCGAGGCGGCCGTGCCGGACTATGCGATCGTCATTGTCACCGCGGCCGGCGTGGCATGTCTTGCAAGCCTCGGCTATTCCGTGTTTGTGTCCAAACGTCCCAGCATCGAGACGGTGACCGCATCGGTATTGGCGGCGCTGATCGCCGTGTCGTCGGGCGCCATGTCCCTGCCGATCTGGGCGGCAGGCCTGCTCGGTCTTGCTTCCGCCCTCAGCGTCATCGGCGGCGGATTCCTGTGGAATGGCAAGATCGATGGCGCCGATACGGGCCCGGGGGTTCCGCGATTGCTCATTCCAGCCGCACTGGGTCTGCTGACCGCCGGGATTGCCGCAACAGGTGCCTACGGTGCGGGGGTGAATGGCATTGGCGCCGACGCATATCTTGGCACGCGCGGTTTGGGCCTATCCGGGTTGATCGGAGCGGCTGGCGGCATTGCCGACCCGGGCCAGGTAACGGCCCAATTGGCGATGCTGCTTCTGTGCGTGGGTGTGGCGGTCGTGCTGGGCCTGCCCTTGCGGCTATTCACCGCATCGGAAGACGTTACCCAGCCGGCGACGGCAACCGCGGCCGCCGAGGTGTCGGTCGAGGCGGTCGCCCAGGCAAGCGCGCCACAGGCGCCGATCGACGTCTCACACGAGCCCGTGCCGGTGGAAGCCGATGAGCCCCTGCCCGTGGTTGCACGGCCGCTCGCGCCCGTTTTCGCGGGCGCGCCAGAACCGCTCCGCGTGGCCGCCGCGCCCGCGACGCCTCCAACACCGCCTGCCCCGCCGCCCAAGACCGTCCCAAGCGCAGTTGCACCGACCACGCCGGCAGCGCAGACACCCCCACCCACACCGGTTATTCGCGCCCCGAACTTACTGGAACGCTTGCGCGGAAGTCGTCCAGTCGAGAAACCGAAACCGATTGGCCAGGCACGCCGGGT
>JAGOCU010000333.1 GCA_017998555.1 Thermoflexales bacterium | reverse complement strand
AAACCGGAGCTGGCCTCGCTGAACATGGGCTCGATGAATTTCGGGCTGTTCCCCATGCTCGACCGCTTCAAGTCCTTTGATCACGAGTGGGAACGCCAGCACCTCGAGAAGAGCCGCGATCTGATCTTCAAGAACACCTTTGTCGACATCGAGACCATCCTCAGCCGCGGCACGGCCAACGGCACCCGATTCGAATTCGAGTGCTACGACATCGCTCATCTCTACAACCTGGCCTATTTCCTCGACAAGAAGCTGGCCCGGCCACCGCTGTTTGTCCAGTCGGTGTTTGGCATCCTGGGCGGGATCGGCACCCATCCCGAGGATTTGATGCACATGCGCCGCACCGCAGACCGATTATTTGGCGATCAATACGAATGGTCGATTCTGGGCGCGGGCCGGAACCAAATCCCGCTGGCGACGATCGGGGCGGCGATGGGCTCGCACGTCCGAGTCGGCCTGGAGGACTCGCTCTGGATTGGGCCGGGCCAATTGGCCGAGTCAGGCGCGCAGCAGGTCACCCGGATCCGGACCGTGCTGGAGGCGCTGAGTCTCGACATCGCGACGCCCGACGCCGCGCGCGAGCTGCTCCAACTGAAGGGCGCCAGCCAGGTGGCCTTTTAGTCTTGATTCCGCGATGGGCATCTCCGTCCCGGCGTACGCCGGGACGGAGATGCCCATCACGGAAATCGTTCAGATCTTCACCAACGCCCCATTCTGCGCGGCCGAGGCCTGGATGGCATTCCACAGTTGGATCATCCGCAGGCCGATCTCGGCCGGGCCAGGGTTCGGGATCTCGCCGGCCCGCACCCGCAGGAAGGTCTCCCACACGCCCAACGATTTTGCCACCCGCAACTTGCGCGGCCGGGGGTCTTGTGACCGTTTCAAGGTGAGCGTCTCGCCCCACACCCCTGTCGTGAGCACGCCCTGCTCGCACATCACCCGTATGTCCGAGCCAATCCCGACCGTGTCGCCGCACCCGTTCAAGGTGATCAGTACGCCACTGGCCGTCCGGGCCAGGGCCGCCGACAGAATATCGACCGGCCGGCCGCGATTGTCGAGATATGCGCTCACTTCGACGAACGGCTCGCCGACCAGATCGGCCACCGTGTTGAGCAGGTGCGCCCCCGTGTCAAACGTAAATCCACCGCCCGCAATCTCGGGGATCTGGCGCCAGGTGCCGGTGGTGTTGACCGCCCAACCCTGCCACACCGCCGCGCTGATATTGAGGATCTTGCCGAGCTCGCCACTGTGAAGGAGCTTGTGGGCCCGCCGGATCGACGGAGACAGGCTGCCATTGAAGGCGATGGTCAGAAGCTTACGCGAGCGGTCGCGGGCCTCGATCAATTGGAGCGCTTCGGCGACATTCAGCACCATGGGTTTTTCAAGCAGCACATCGACCCCCGCCAGGAGGAGCGCGCTCGCCTGCATGCAATGTTGGTTGTGCGGGGTGATGATGAAGGCGGCATCGACACCCGGCGCGACATCGCTGACGAACTTCTCAAAGTCCGGCTCGTTGGGCGGGACGGGCAGTCCCGCATCGATGAACTTCTGAGCAGCCTTGGCGTAATTGTCCGAATTGGGCTCGCACACGGCCACTACCTGGGTCGTGTCCGTTTGCTTGAGGATGTTTTCAATGTGATAGCGGGCCATGCCGCCGGTGCCAATCATGGCAAGTTTTACGGGATTCATGGGTATGCGGAGTTTCTCATACCTGATTGCGGGGGTCGATATCCCCCGGCGTAGCCGGGGGATATCGACCCCCAAAAATGCATCTATCTCCCCATGCGAAACGAGCCGGGTCAACCGTATCCGGAAATCAGTCCCCTCACGCATAATCTCGACGAAAGCGACACACCCAGCGGTCGCCCAGTTCCCGGGCGCCTGCTTCCAGGAGAAAACGAAACGACATGAGTCTCAATCCCGTCATCCACCGGACAGCAGACGAGCTGCTGCGTCTGGCCCGCGCCATCCTCACCGCCACCGGCTCGCCGCCCGAGCAGGCCAATGACGTGGCCGAGGCGCTGGTCGGCTCCAACATGGCCGGCCACGACTCGCACGGCATCCAGCTCCTGGCCGGCTACATCGCCGGCGTGCGGGCCGGAAAGGTCCTGCCGGCCGAGAAGCCCACCCTCGTCAAACGCGAGAAAGCGATGGCGATCATGGACGGCCACTGGGGCTGGGGACAGACCTCTGGCCGGGCCGGAACGAAGCTGGCCATCGAGCTGGCGGCCGAGAACGGCGTCGGAGCGGTCGTCGTCCGCAACTGCCATCACATCGGGCGCGTAGGCGAATATGTGGAGATGATGGCAAAGGCGGGCATGACTGGCATGGCGCTGGCTAACGTGGGGCCTTCGGTGATGGCCCATGGCGGCGCGGCCAAGCGCCTGGGGACAAATCCCATCGCCTGGGCGGCTCCCGGCGGCGACCCATCCCGGCCGCTGGTCCTGGACATCGCGACCTCGACGATCGCCGGCAACAAGATCGCTCTTGCCCGCGCACGCGGGGTCGAAGAAATGGCGCCGGGCCTGTTCGTGGACAAGCACGGCGAGCCCTCCCAGTCGCCGACGGCCTACTTTGACGGCGGCGCCCTGCTCCCCTTCTACGGTCACAAAGGGTTTGGGCTTGGCACGATGGTTGAATTTCTGGGCGGGGCGCTTTCCGGCAGCTTGCCGCCGGAACAGCTCGCCGTGCAGTATGGCAACGGCACGATCTTTGTCGCCTTCAATATCGGCGCGTTCGTGCCGCCAGAGATATTCCGAAACCAGGTCGACCAGTTCCGGAACGTGATTGAAACGATGCCGCCCGCCAAGGGCTTCGATCGCGTGCAGCTTCCCGGCGACCTGGAGGCCAACACCCGGCTGGCCCGAGCCGAGACCGGCATTCCGGTCCCGGAGCCCACCTGGACCGATTTGGTTCATCTGGCGGCTTCGCTCGGGATTACGCCAGATGGCGACGTGGCCAACTGAAAATACCCAATCTACAAATGCGAGTTTCGCGACAAACGCGGCAAAAGCCACAGTGAAAGCCAATTCCGGAGGCGATAGCCCCCGGAGGTGTCAGGTCGACGCCCTGGCGGTTCGTGCCACAATAAACGTGGAGGTCTATGATGATTCAGCGAGTTTTGGTTCCCCTTGATGGTTCGGATATGGCGGCCCAGGTTCTCCCGCACGTGCGCGCCCTGGCGACCGTGTTTGGGTCGCGGGTGACCCTGATGCGGGCAACGGCCGACGACGTGCCGAACGAGGACATCGGGCCGGGCCCCGACTTCCTCGCTTTCGCGGCCGCTGATCTCGCGTCCACCGGAATTGTTGCCGACACGCTTGTCGTGCAGGGTCGCCCGGCCGACGCGATCCTGGACACGGCGGCGCAGCAAACGGTCGATCTCATCGCCATGTGCACCCATGGCCGCGGCGGAATACGGCGCTTCGTGCTCGGAAGCGTCGCCGCGAGTCTGATCGGGAGCACATCGATGCCCCTGCTCCTTGTGCGCGGCAAGCCGGC